>NZ_CALMGQ010000188.1 GCF_937863595.1 uncultured Cytophaga sp. | reverse complement strand
ACTATGATTCTTGTGATTTAGATGATTAAAAAATGATTCGTAAGGTTTAGCGTTTTCTAGAATTTTACCCAGCCGTTGTTGTGTGTTCCCGCCAGCACAAATATTTGATCGTGGGCTGAAGGCAAGGCGGGTCAACAACAACTCATTAATCCATTTTAGCCTGTATAAACCAGCGGTTGTTGCGTGTTCCCGCCAGTGCAAATATTTGATCGTGGGCTAAAGGCAACGCGGGGCACCAACAACTCATCACAACAAGCACCGCAGCATCCATTTGTTCAGAAAGATTTTTTTTAATCCAAAAAATCATTTAATCCTACGAATCTCAATTCAGACAATAGGAATGTTTGATAATGCGCCGAAGATAACGCGTGGCACCAACAACTTGTAAAACAAGTACCGCAGCATCCATTTCATAAGAAATAATCATGAGAATCATTTAAATCAGTTGAATCAGCGTTTCAGACAATTTGGATTGTTTGATCGTGCCCATACCTCATTCATTCCAAATTCTCCCCAATTTAAAAATCTAAGTACTTGAATCAGTGCTTGTAATCACATTCATAATTCATAATTCATAATTTATAATTAAATTGCCTTTCTAATACGAATTACATGAACATTGATTTCAAAAAAGGCGACGGTTTAGTACCCGTTATCATTCAAGATGCAACAACCAGAAATGTGTTGATGTTGGGGTATATGAATGAAGAAGCATACGCAAAAACGATTGCAGAGGGCAAAGTAACGTTCTTTAGCAGAACAAAGAACCGACTTTGGACGAAAGGCGAAACAACAGGTCATTTCTTAAACGTAGTAGAAATTAAATTAGACTGCGATCAAGATACCTTATTGATAAAAGTACATCCACAAGGCCCAACCTGCCACAAGGGTACAGATACCTGCTGGGATGAAGACAACACCGGAAGAACCTTCTTTATTGAGAAGTTAGCGAGCGTTATCAAAGACCGTCGTAATAACCCTACGGACGTTTCTTACACCGCCTCTTTGTTTAAGAAGGGAATTAACAAGATTGCACAGAAAGTAGGCGAGGAGGCCGTTGAAATTGTGATTGAAGCAAAAGACAACAACGACGATCTTTTCAAAGGCGAAGCAGCAGATTTATTATATCATTACTTGATTCTATTGGAAGCGAAAAATATTCCTTTGGATGATGTGATTAAGGTATTGGAGAGCAGACAAAAATAAGGTTGTTTAGACATTTATAAAGAAAACCTATAAGGTTTCTTCAAGTCAAGTACTACCGTTTATAACATATCAAACCTTATAGGTTTCATTAGAGATTTTGAAAGCCTTTTGCATGAATATGTGAAGCGCTTTTTTATTTTACAGAATCCATTAACTGTTGAAGGTGTAGTAATTTACTAGGGTCGGGTTTATTTTTGGCATAATAAATGCATTCATTAGATATCTTTTAAGAGGTAAAAATACCTTAAAAGAACCCTATTTATGTCTAAGTATATTTTCATTCTATTTGCTTTATTTCCATTTTTTTTATTTGCTCAGACACCGTTTTTACATGAGAAAGAAGTGGCACGTTTATACCATTCTCAACAGTATGAAAAGGCATTAGATCTATTGTTGAAAATTCAAGATAAAGATATGGATTCACCTTTTACGTATAAGTTTGATGGCACTTATAGAAACAATCCTGATTTTTATTATTATGTTGTTCGGTCTGCATTTTATGTTGCGTTAAAGAATACGGATGAAAAGCTTTTTAAAAATAACCTAAATGATTTTAGACACCTGTGTCGAATTTCAGGGCCTGGTTTTTCTAAATCGGATGCATCATTTTACAACGATTTTAGAAACGAGCTTATAAAACGTTCAGAGCGTTCTATGAAAAAAAATAATCATTCAGAAGCAGAAGAATATTCGCAATTTTTAGTTAAAAGTCTGTGCGATACAATTGACATTTACAGGAAAATATTCATTCTTAGATTCAATTAATAAACGCAACGGCTAGCCGTTGCGTTTATCGCGGTCAG
>NZ_CALMGQ010000187.1 GCF_937863595.1 uncultured Cytophaga sp. | reverse complement strand
CTGTAAAGTTAATATTTTATCAGTTACTCCCCAGCTTTTTTACCTGACCCCTTAATTGTTCTGCACCAACAAAAACTTCCATATCAAGATATTTTGTGTCTTGACATGTTAACTTATTAATAATATATGCTGTAGTAAATCGCACTAATTTTTCAACTTTACGTATGTAAAATTCCATTGAGATTTTGCCCGACTAATAAAATATAAATTCTTATTTAATAATTCATTGAATATTTTTGGGCTGAAATATCCAAGATCTCTAAGTAATAAGGTATTGGCAGGTATAGAATCAATATTTTTCATTCCTGCTTTTGAATCAGAATCTATTGCTGAACCAATTGTAAATTCTGTTATTCTAGATCCAAACAATTGATATTCAAATTGTATTTGAGCACTCGCTTCTCGTCCGAGGCCACCGTATCCAGGAAAAGCGGCTGCAAGATTTTTGGATAATTTAAATTCGGAACTATCCATTATTCGTATGTCTGTAAATTTCGATTTGCTTTCAACTAAAGAATGTTTGCAGGCTACCTGCTTAGACATAACTTTCTGTAGAATGATATACAACATTTCCTTCGTGCGTTCATTAAACCGCTTATCAAAAGCCTGTTTAGAAACGCAAGTACTAGAACTGTGTTCCATATCAATACAATATTCTGACAACGAAGGACTATTGCTAGAGTTGGTAAAGAAAACAGTTTCAATAAAAGATTTTGGTGAAATTTTCGAAGACCTTTGTTTGAAACCTGACTCCTTGGCAATTGATTCTATGCTTTCTTCAGATACAAATTTTGATAGGTAAGCTGAAAAATTCTTGATTTTTCGGCTTAAAATTGACTTTTCTTTGTTTTCCTAGATAAGTAATCTCTTAAGTTGACGGCTATGGTGTGCCACAGACCACGGTGAAATAAGGTTGTATGGGATTATATTATAAAAGAGCTTTCTAAAGCACCTATTTCATATAGAAAATTATCTTCTAAAGAATTATCATACTATTGGTCTGTATTTTTTTATGATATTGAAGAACCTATATATATTGTCGATAATTCAAAAATAAAAATATTAGTTGACCAAAGTAGTAATTTTAAATTATTATGGTTAGATGAAACATTACAATAATATTTCATCTAACCTTTTTACATTATAACCATCACTCAATTATCCCAAACGGTATTTATCCAATATTCATAAGTCCTTCTCCAGTAATATTTCAATTCTGGATAAAGACTAACATTACAATGGCTGCCTGCTAATGCAAAACCTTCATTCAATTTATTAAATCCGACTAATATATCTTCTAAAGAACTTTTATATGTTATAAACACTGGTGCAGATAATCCCCATAAAGTTATTTTTATCTTTTCATGTACATCATTAACATAGAAATAATATCTGAATGTTGTACATGACATCACATAACCTTCAGAAAGAGTAATCATTTCTTTTGGTACTAATTGAGAATCCAAAATATAAAACTCAGATAGAGATTGAATCCCACTACTAAAAAAACCAGTATCCAACCTTCTTTGATTCAGTAAAAAAAAACGATTTTTATTTTTCCAGATAATAGAATTAAGTCTTCTAAATGAGCCTTTTTTATTATCACCTAAATCATCAATAAGCAGAATAGTATCTTTAGTTTCAGTATATATAACGTGAAAATAAAAATTTCCTAGCCCATTTTTATCTATCATTTTAATACCTAAAACATCTCCTACTTTTGAATATGAAATTTCAAAAAATTTTCTGTTGGTACTATCATTATTTTTTCCTTCAAAATTTTCAAACTCAAAAGAACTGTAAAGGATTTTTTTTGAGATAATTTTAAAGTTACTTTCTAAAACATTATTCGAATGTATATTTTGGGCATCTGAAATTATTTCAGAAATAGTTTTATCTGATTTTATTTGTGCTTGTATAAGTATTATGCTAACAAAATAGATATAAATCAAAACCCATATTTTTTTAGGAGCCATTTGTTTTAGTTTTAGGTGTCTTTTTCTTATCTGTAATGCCATTAAATCTACTCATTTTTACTTTTGTAGTTTTTTCTATTGGAATCAAGCCATCTTTAGTTTGTTTCATCCATCCCTTCCCTCCCTTCGTTGTTAAATCACGTCCTATTTGCATATCAATAGTTTTAGTACCTGTAGTTTGGCTAATTACACCTGCATTACCAGCAGCTGTCAAATCCTGATTTCCAAATACTTCTATATCTCCCCCTCCTAAAGCATCAAAAAGAGCTTGCATCATATCTGGATCTTGAGCAACACCGCATGCTAAAAGCATAATTTTTGCATCGCTAGATATGTAATTCTTAATTCCTTTTATCATTTCTGCACCCGCTCTTTCTTTTGTTCTTGGATCTGGGGTGGGTTCATTTGGATCGTTATCAGTTGAAGCAGGCGGCGTAGGCAAAAAATCTTCTGCCTCTATATGCATCCTATCCGTATTCATATCTGTCTTATGGAAAAATATTGATCCTCTTCCATTTCCATGAGTTCCAACTACTAAATTTTTTATTTTTTCACTTTTTGTGCCACCATAATTCTTCTCCAACCATGCTGTTGCATCCTTAAAATCAGTAACAATCACATAATCCCAATTAGATAACGTTAAATCTTGTAAATCTATTTCGAAGTTCTTTGAATCTGCCAAAATAATCATAACGTTACCACTATTTGAAGAGCGTTGAGCCAAAATAGGATCATTACCCTTATGATCTATAAGTTGTATAGGATTATTTGCAGCAAATTGATACGGCGACCAAAACGCATATTTACGATAAGCAAAGTCCACACTCAAGAACTTGGCAATCCTACTATCGTACATCCTTGCCCCGAAGTCATAATTGAATGAGCCTGCATCTACTTCCTGCTCTTGTCCATTAAACCCATAACGATATCCATCAATATTGGAAACCATTCTGTCAGTCATTTGCATACCGAACGGATAATAGTCGCTTGCTGTCTTAACTTTTGCTATCGAGCCCAGTCGTCTATAGTCACTCAGCGTTGCTCTGACGTTCCCTAAGTGATCGCTGAGCTCGTATGATTTACGACCAAAGCTTATGCTACCCATATGTAACGCTACCGCTGTGGCTACTGGCGTATATACACCGATTCTGCTAGAACCATATAAATACTGCTCAGCTAGTACGGGTGCATCGTCGTTTTGAGTATACTCATACACCGACATTACATTCCCACTTGCATCTCTAAGATAATACGTAGAAGTTATTTTGCCATTCTTTTTAATTACTTTTTTAACAATCCGCTGACCACTTGCATCGTACTCAAACTCCAGATTTGGTTTTTGGCTGCTCTCTGTTCGTATCACGCGTCTAACCTTGCCCGATACCGTCCATTTCAATTTTTGCAATCTCTTCTTGATTGTCGCTAGTCAAGTTTCCAATTGCATCGTAGCTGTAGTTATCTGCGGATTGATCTTCAATATCTGCTTTGGTAGTGCTTACTCCTGCTGCATCATCTAGCGAGCGCAGTTTATTGGTTGTATGTTTGTATCCGTCTGCTTTGGTTTCGTAATTGTAATCTAGCTCATCAAACTTCACTCCGCTGCCATCATAACGCGCTAAGGTTTGGATGTTGCCATTCGCATCGTAGCTATAGCAAACCTACTGAAGCGATCAATAAAATCATGAAAGGTTATCTCGGCATCACAAACCAACAACGCTGCCTCAGCTGAATGAATGCATCCGTTTGGCTGTATACGACTATTCTTGTGTACGCCCGCATGCTTCTTTAAATGGTAGAATACCAATGGAAGTATATACCAACCAACATCTTTCCATTGAAACAACTACCTACTCTACAGAAGCGAAAATAAAACGAATCGAACAAAACCGAAAACATAATTGCAAAATCTATCTGTAATGCTTGCTTGTAGTATTGGTTTCTTATCGCTATGTCTAATTAAAATTCACAGCTCCCTTTTATATTAACCATTACCGCTGCTTACTTTTTGTGAGTTTCTAACAAATGAATTAGTCATTTTTCAATCAACTCATTTTTAGCATGTTCGGTATACCGTAGCCCAAACCTCGGGATTATCGTGTGTTGTGAGTTTGCAATTTAATACTCCATATCCATCCAATATGCCATAACTCCTAATTTCTTATGATTTGAATATTCGTCCAACTTAGCTATTTTTTGATTTAAACTATCTGTCAAATGTTTCATCTTTTTAAATAATTCCACCGAAGGTTTAAATCGTAGATTTCGAAGTCTTAAACTATCATCTATATCTCGAAAGCACTTATTAACAACTTTATTCTCATAATGCTGTTTTAATTCACGTGCATTTAATTCGCAAATTAATCCTCTGAAATTTAAATATTCTAAAAATTGTTTTTTGTTGTATATTTTGGGACGATACTTTTGGGACTTATCTAGAAATGCACAATTACAAATTAAAAATGACGGTTCTTTACCAACAGCCAATTCTTCTTTTCCAAACTGAAGCATCCATGAACTAGTACATAAACTATCAGTTAAGTGATATTCATCGATTAACTGAGGTATTTTATATACTAATTCATGCTCCCAAATAAAAGTTTTAATGCAGGAGTATATAAAACTCGATGAAACAAGTATTATTCCAAGTCCAATAAATAATAATCGAAGTTTCACAGTTATATTATTTTAATTCAATTAATACAATTGGTCGAAAAACATATTGATAACACTGAGTATATTGTCCCATCTTTAATATTATATCGCTTTCTGTGGGATGATTCCCTTCAAATATTTTAAACTCATTTATATATTTCGAAAGTGAATCATTTAACATATAATCTAGCTCAAAAACACATTCTTTATTTAACTTATCTGAACTAATATTTAATCTGTACATTCTGGCTACATAGTCCATCACCATATAATAAGAATCAACTGTTTTAAGATACTCTTCTTTACTATATGAATCATTATAATGAATTTTATTTTCATGATCATGCACAATCTCAATTCTGTATTCAAGTGCTGTTGAATCAAATAAAAAATTCTTATGCGTTTGATACTTTATGGGCATCAACCCTTTATATATTTTTTTGTCTTTTTTAAATTGATATCCGCTTAAGCCAATTTTAGGATTATATCTTTGGAATAAATCATCATTAAATGTTAAACTACTTAACAATAGTACCATTATCAGCATTAAATAAATACTTATGTTCATATGAATTTTATGTTATTTAATAGCAAACACCCTATTTCTTTTACTCACAGAATTATTATGTAGTTCAATTTCTTCTGGATAATCTTTTACAAAATTACCAATCGCATCATAACTGTAATTGTCTATGGATTGATCTTAAATATCTGCTGTTGTTCCTGTAGAATTCGTTGCAACAATCGTTACATTATTTATTCCCCAACGCAGTTTATTGGCATTGTACCTGTAGCCACTTGCCTTGTTCTAATAATTGTAATTTAAAATTTCGAACAGGCTGAATGGGAATGCATAAACATAACATCTATCGAATGAATCATTTTCTTATCGCAATACCTGATTAAAAATCGTTGAATTCTTTTATATTAATACTTTCCGCTTCTTACTATCCAAACGAATCAATCATTTTCAATCAACTCATTTTAATACCTTCTGTATATCGTATACTAAACTACAAAATTATTGTGTGTTGTGAATTCTCGATTAATAATTTGGCGCATAAAAAATATTGATTCGACAAATTATTATTTATTCCCCGCCAACAAATACATTACAGCCATACGCACTGCAACGCCATTCTCTACTTGATCTAAGATGATGGAGTGCCCACTATCTGCTACATCACTGCTTAATTCTACGCCTCTATTGATTGGACCTGGGTGCATGATAACAATTTCTTTATTCAATGAATCAAGCAATTGTTTGTTGATGCCATAATATTGTGCGTACTCTCTAAGTGTAGGAAAGTATTTGATTGTTTGTCGCTCAAGCTGTATGCGCAAGACGTTTGCCACATCACACCATAATAAGGCTTTGCGTAAATCAAATTCAACTTTCACGCCTAAGTCTGCAATAAACTTAGGTATTAAGGTAGCGGGGCCACACACCATTACTTCTGCGCCTTGTTTTTTCAAGGCAAAAATATTGGATAAGGCTACACGTGAATGTAAAATATCTCCAAAAATACACACCTTTTTACCTGCAACACTGCCTAGTTTTTCTTTAATAGAGAAGCTGTCTAGCAATGCCTGCGTAGGATGTTCGTGTGTGCCGTCGCCAGCATTTATAATATTTGCCTTAATGTGCTTTGAAAGAAAATGTGGTGCGCCAACACTTGCATGTCGCATCACAATCATATCCACTTTCATTGCTAATATATTATTTACAGTATCGAGTAAGGTCTCTCCTTTTTTAACGGAACTTGCAGCTGCTGAAAAATTGATGGTATCTGCCGACAAACGTTTTTGAGCCAATTCAAAAGATAAACGTGTACGCGTTGAATTTTCGAAAAAAACATTCGCAATGGTCACATCGCGCAAGGAAGGAACTTTCTTAATAGGTCTATTGATAACCTCTTTAAACTGAGTGGCGGTTTCTAAAATGAGTTCAATATCCTTAAGTGTAAGATCTTTTATTCCTAATAAATGCTTTACTGATAATTGGCTCATTTTATTTTTTATTTCTTGACTAACCAGATTAATTCTTTCTTATCTTCAATTTCTTTAATGTCTACAACCACTTTTTCTGATTCTTGACACATTACCTCTCTGCCCACATAATTGGGTTGGATTGGAATATCGCGACTGTATTTTCGATCGATCACTACAAGCAATTCAACATCTTTAGGTCTGCCGAATGCCATCATAGCATCCATTGCAGCCCTTACAGTACGACCTGTATACAAAACATCGTCTACCAAGATAACTCTTTTCCCTTCAATCAGAAATGGCACCTTCGTTGCATTTGCACGTAAAGGACCCGCCTGTCTTCTGAAGTCATCTCTAAAAAACGTTGCATCTAAATACCCTAAATCAATTTTCTTTTTAGTAGCCTTTTCAAGCTTTTTATGAATACGCAAACCAGTTGCAACTCCTCTTGGTTGAAGCGCTAAAATTACTGTATTGGAGAAATCATCGTGGGACTCAATCAATTGTTGACAAAGCCGATCCAACATGATCTGCAACAAATCGTTGTCGATTATTATGCGTTTGGACATATCTCTTTGTCTTTAAATTTTACAAATATAGAATTTTATAGAATATAGCGGGCTAAAGAATTGATTTTTTTATTCACCAGCTAATTCCAATATAATATCAAACTCTTCTTTACGAACAGGTTGTACCGATAAACGCATGGATTTAACAAGCGACATATTTTCCAATCGTTTGTCTGCCTTAACCATTGCCAAGGTAACCGGATTCTTAAGTTTCTGAACCGGAGCAACATCTACCACCACCCAATTTGGGTCTTCCGTAGTCGGATCTTGATATGCCTCTTTTACTATTTTGGCAATTCCGACAACTTCTTTGCCTTCATTCGAATGGTAAAACAATAACAAATCACCTTTTTTCATCGCTCTTAGATTGTTGCGCGCTTGATAATTGCGCACACCATCCCAGAATGTTTTTTTATCTTTCAAGAATTGATCAAAAGAATATTTAAAGGGTTCGGATTTTATGAGCCAGTAATTCATGATTTAAGTTATATGTTTTAAGTAATACGTTTTTTTGAGGCATTACTTTACTTGATTAAAATCGTCTTTTAAAATTAAGCATTTTGAATGAGTAATAACCTTGTTTTTCTGCATAAACCCTGAAATTTTACTCTTCCATAGTATTAAAGAACAGTTTTTACATAATACTTCAACCTTAAAACCTAAAACTTTTTATCTTTACACCTTTCAATTAAACCGATTACCTCCTTGACAAATCAGGAAATTGCAGATGTGCTTGCACAAACAGCTTCATTAATGGAGTTGCACGATGAAAATTCATTTAAAGTTCGTTCCATACAGAATGCGGGATTTCAAATTGAGAAAATTGAAATCCCGCTCGCTTCATTATCGCTTGCTGAATTAGAAAAACAAGAAGGTATTGGCAAAAGCATTGCTGCTAAAATTACGGAGTTAAGCCTAACAGGTAAATTAGCTGAACTTGAAGCCTTGCTACAAAAAACACCAGAAGGTGTTATTGAGTTGTTGCAAATCAAAGGGATTGGACCCAAAAAAGTAAAATCCCTTTGGAAGGAATTAGAAATAACGACGAAAGAAGAATTATTAGAAGCCTGCCATAACAATACCGTTGCCAATCTGAAAGGCTTTGGAGAAAAGACACAAGACAATATCATTCAAGTGCTTCAATTTGTTATAAAGCAATCCGACAAGTTTTTGTATGGGGATGTTGAAGCGACGGCATTTGAACTTGAGAAAAAATTACAGTCGGATTTAAATTCTAGTGTTAGACTTTGCGGAGAAATGCGACGCATGATGGAGACAGTAGATCGTATTTCCTTTATCGTTGCAGCCACAGATGCATCTAAATTATTTGCCAACATAAAAACGCTGGATTATTTAGAAGAAATCCCCACGCAATCGGGCTTGTATAGATGGTATGGTTTATATAAAACGTTTAAAATTCCTGTTGAAATCTACATGACAGATGCAGCTCATTTGGGATCTGAGCTCATCAAACATTCTTCTGGCGCGAATCACCTTCGTTTAACAGATGCGAACGGAAAAACGTTTTTACAAATTGCGCATGCGACTCCTTTTGCAAGTGAAGAAGAATTTTATCAGCGTGTTCAACTCCCTTTTATTCCTTCTGAATTGCGAGAAGGGTATAGAGAATTGAAACTTGTTGAAGAAAACAGATTGGCAGATTTAATTACCGATGCCGCCATTCAAGGAAGCTTTCACAACCACTCCACCTATAGCGACGGCCAACATAGCTTAGAAGAAATGACTAAAGCATGTGTTGCATTGGGATATACATATTTTGGTATCTCCGACCATTCTAAATCGGCCTTTTATGCAAGCGGTTTGAATGAAGAAACCGTAGCAAAACAACAACTTGAAATAGATACATTAAACGCTACATACAATACCATAAAAATATTTAAGGGCATTGAGTCGGATATCTTAAATGATGGCTCTCTGGATTATTCGGACGATGTATTAAAATCGTTTGATTTTATTGTTGCTTCCATCCATTCAAATCTAAAAATGAATGAAGAGAAAGCAACCCAGCGCTTAATTACAGCCATTGAGAATCCGTTTACAACCATGCTTGGTCACCCAACAGGTAGGTTGTTGTTAAAACGTGAAGGCTATCCAATCGATCACAAAAAAATCATTGATGCATGTGCTGCAAACAATGTGATCATTGAAATCAATGCGCATCCGTGGCGCTTGGATATGGATTGGAGACATATTGGTTATGCCTTAGATAAAGGCTGCATCATTAGTATCAATCCCGATGCACATGAAAAAATTGGCTTAGCAGATGTGCACTTTGGCATTTGCGTGGCTCGTAAGGCGGGCTTGTGTGTAGATCAAACATTTAATGCATGGCCTTTAGAAAAAGTATCTGCATGGTTAAAAACGAAGGGCAAGTAATTTCTATTTATAGATTGATATGAAAATTTTAATACTGCGTTTTTCTTCGATTGGTGATATTGTATTGACGACTCCTGTGGTTCGTTGTTTGAAAGAACAAGTATCTGGAGTTGAGGTCCATTATGCTACGAAGAGTGCGTTTAAAAATATCGTATCGAACAATCCGTACATAGATAAAGTACATATCTTAGACCATTCAACAAATGCACTCATTACAGAATTGAAGAATGAGCAATTTGACATCATTATTGATTTACACAAAAACCTACGCACGAAAAAAATAATTTGGTCGCTTGGTGTAAAAAGCTATTCCTTCAACAAATTAAATATTCGTAAGTGGCTGTTTGTGAATTGGAAATTAAAAACGATGCCAGACAAACACATCGTAGATCGTTACATGGAAACACTCATTCCACTTGGCGTGCATAACGATGAGAAAGGCTTGGATTACTTTATACCAGAAAAAGACGTAGTAGCATTGGCAGATTTGCCTGCCGCTTTTCAAACTGAAAATTATGTAGCCATAGCGATTGGCGCGCAACATGCAACGAAACGATTGCCCATAGAAAAATTAAAAGAACTCGTTCAAAAAATAACACTTCCTATCGTTCTATTAGGTGGCAAAGATGATTCGCCTATGGCAGAAGAATTGGTTGCCAGCTACCCAAGTAAGTCCTTGATTTTAAATACCTGCGGGAAATACAATTTAAATCAATCCGCATCTATTGTTCAGCAAGCAGCCTATTTATATACCCACGACACAGGATTGATGCATATTGCTGCTGCTTTTAAAAAGCGCATTGTTTCTATATGGGGCAATACAGTGCCTGAGTTTGGCATGTACCCGTATAAAACAGAATATGTTGCGTGGCAAGTAGAAAACCTTCCGTGCAGACCTTGCTCTAAAATTGGATACAACTCCTGCCCGAAAAAACATTTCAAATGCATGAAGGACCAAACACTACCTGTACATGAAATTGAAGCAGCATGGAAAAAATAAAGGGTTGACACTGAAGTGAAAACCCTTTAAGATTGTGTGTTGTATGGAATAAATTAGATTTTTTTCACATCTACTGCATTCACACCTTTTTTACCTTCAACGATTTCGAATTCAACTTTGTCGTCTTTTGTAATTTGTTCTTTCAAGCCTGAAACATGTACAAAAATTTCCTTGTTGCTTGCGTTGTCTAATATAAAACCAAAACCTTTGGTTTCATTGAAGAATTTAACTGTTCCCGTATTCATAATGGTATTGTAATTAATTGAATACTAAAGTTATGAATAAAAACTAATATACAAAGAAAATGACCTTTTTTATTACATGGACTACTTCAGATTAGATAAAGACCTTATTATTAATTATAATTCCCCTACTAGCTTCAAACCAGATGAAATTGTTAACCAAAATACCTAAATTGGTAGATTATCGCTTTTAAAACAATAAAATGGATTTATCTGTTATCATTCCCATATTTAATGAGGAAGCTAATATTGCAATTCTATATACTAGAATCAATAAGGTATTAGAACCAATGAACATTACGTATGAATTAATTTTTGTAAACGACGGCAGTAAAGATACGTCTATTCAACTTATTGAAGCGTTATCTTTAAATAACCCTCAGGTAAAATACATTGATTTCAGTCGAAATTTTGGACACCAAATTGCTGTTACGGCAGGCTTGGAACATTCCATTGGCAAACGAATTGTAATCATTGATGCAGATCTTCAAGATCCTCCAGAATTGATTTTGGATTTGTATAAAAAAATGGATGAAGATTATCAAGTAGTATACGCAAGAAGAAAAAGTAGAAATGGAGAAAGTCTTTTAAAGAAATTGACTGCTAAATTATTTTACAGAATCTTGTCAAGTATTACGTCCATAGATATTCCGGTAGATACAGGTGATTTTAGAATTATCGACCGAAAAGTGGTTGAAGTACTCAAACAAATGCCTGAACAAGAGAAATATTTGCGCGGCCAGATTGCCTGGGTTGGATTTAAACAAACGTATATTGAATACGAACGTGAAGAACGATTTGGAGGTAAGACCGGATATACATACAAAAAAATGTTTAAATTTGCCATGGATGGCATTACCTCGTTTTCTGATTTTCCATTAAAGTTTGCTTCTATGGCAGGTTTTATTGTTTCATTTTTTGCCTTTATTGTAATGCTCTATTCCTTGTATAGTAAATTTGTTTTAAAGGATACCGTTCAAGGTTGGACTTCAATCATGTTGTCTGTAATGTTTATTGGTGGCATTCAATTGATTTGTATAGGCATCATTGGTGAATATATCAGCAGAATTGGAAACAATATCAAAAAGCGACCTCTTTACGTGATAAATAAAACAAACGTATCGTAGTTGATTACCATGAATAAATCAACTCATTCTATTGTTACCTATTGCATCTACTTTTTATTTGCAATTTTGGTTTTATACCCATTATTAGAATTTTTAAATGCCTTACCCCTATACTTATGGGATGAATCTAGACAGGCTGCCAATGCAATTGAAATGTTTACCAACCACAATTGGCTCGTTACATATTATAACGGTTCGCCAGATATGTGGAACACAAAACCACCTTTGCTAATATGGCTTCAAGTTTTATCGATGCATATTTTCGGATTAACAACAAGCGCACTACGAGCACCTTCTGTGATTGCTGCCTTTGCGACAATTTTATCACTTTTTTTCTTCTTAAAAAAAGAAACTAACAATATTTGGATTGCATTTTTTAGCGGCATTGTACTTGTTGCATTGCCAGGTTTTAATGGATACCATGTAGCAAGAACCGGCGACTATGATTCGCTATTGATTCTTTTCATGATTCAATGTGCGATACAATTTTATTATTATATTGAAACAAAAAACAGAATTCATATTATTTTATTTGGGTTATTCTTAACATTAGGATCCTTAACAAAAGGTATTGCTCCGCTACTTTTCTTGCCTGGTTTTTTAGTCTATGCATTCTTTCAAAAAAAAATATATGCTATTCTTAAAGACCCCTATTTTTATATAAGTTGTTTAGGGTATCTTGTCATTATTGGATCCTATTATATTTTGCGAGAACATGAAAATAATGGATATCTGAGAGCTGTTTATGAGAATGAACTTGGTGGGAGATTTTTAGAGGTAAAAGAAAATCATAATGGAGATTTGTTTTTTTATTTAAACCAATTACTTTTCAAACAAACATATTTTTGGTTTGGATTATTCCTGGTATGTTTAATTACATATCCATTTATAATGAACACATTCAATAATAAAAAACTATTCAACTATTTTTTATTATTAATCATTTGTTTCTTTGTTATCATAAATAGTTCTAAAACATTTCTTACATGGTATGTGGCGCCATTACTGCCATTAATAGCCTGCATTTGTATATTGCTACTTTATAACATTTTTACGCAACTATTTAGTAAAACAAATTGGCCTTCCACGTTTCAATATGGCTTAGTTCTATTTCTAATAGGAGTATTAACCTCTATAAGTTATATAGATATTGTTTTAACAAATAGGCATCCCACCTATGAAAATAGTAGCGACTATAGTTTATATAGATTAAGTCGCTACTTTGATGGTACAGAAAATAGTGTACCTACAAACCTAAAAATAATTAACCATACAGATATTCAACAACATCTTTACTTCTATATTCAAAGATTACAGCTTTCGGACGTGCATATCGATTATGGTGATTATATGAAGCTTATTACTGGCGACACTGTCATCGTTGCTGATGATATGCAGACCCATTATATACGCTCCAACTATTCTACAAATGAACTTTACAATAAAGACAATGTTTGGATCTTCGCAATTAAATAATAATCTTACTGCATAGGAATTTGATTCTCTTATGGGTTGCATTATCCCTAATAATCAATATTGTTAACTATTTCCTTTAATACTATTGATCATTCACAACACATTAAATTAAAATACCAACATTCATGATTCAAACATCCTTTAATAACACGTATAAAACATTTATCCAAATAGGATATTTAATATTAACAGTTATATTAATAGGTTCTGTTTACTTTTATCAAGAAAGAGTATTTTATACAGATTCCGCTAATCAATTATTCCATATGGTTAATGAAAAGTCATTCACCATATTTGTAGAGCGGTATTCGATGTATTTGAATCAATCATTACCAATGATTTTCGTAGCACTAGGCTCGTCTATTAAAACCATTGGCCTAAGTTATTCCATATCTTTTATTCTCGTTCATATCCTTTGTTTTACTATTTGTTGGTATATATTTAAAAATATTGAAGCGTGTATTTTAATCCTTACATGTTTAATCATGTACCGACATGCTTTTTACCATGCAATTTCTGAGACGTATATGTTTATGGCTTACGGTGCACTTTTTTATGCA
Organism: uncultured Cytophaga sp.; assembly: GCF_937863595.1. Taxonomy (GTDB): domain Bacteria; phylum Bacteroidota; class Bacteroidia; order Cytophagales; family Cytophagaceae; genus Cytophaga. Next base: position 47,726 of record NZ_CALMGQ010000187.1, on the reverse strand, counting down.
TTCCTATCGTATCAGGTTCATGCCAAAATGTCGAATGTGCTTTTTTTTGTAATAAGTATATTCTTAATCCTCTTGAACTATTTCATGCACCCCGTTACTCTTTTTACGACACTTTTTGCGTTGGTATTCATTCCTCTATTTTACAATGAGTATAGAAAACCTAAATATTATATCCTGTTGGTATTTCTCCTTTGTATCTATCTGCAAAAATTCTTCTTCCCTGGAGAAACACACAACACATCATTTTTTGATGAGTTAAAACATGCAGATATTATACTGCCAAATATATTTACTAGCTACCCCATTCACTTTATTATGCATCGCACGAATATTTATTCATTGCCACTACTATTGCTTGGGATTAGTACTGCTATATATGTTTATCACAAGAAATGGTTGCTACTAACTTTTCAATTATTATTTATAATTGGCTTTTTTTTAATAACAGCAATCACCTTTCATAATGGAGATTCAGACATGTCTATGGAGGCGAGGTTTGCGCCACTTTATTTTTTCATAGCATTGCCGTTGTTTGCAATTGCAAAAGAAAACATGAAAGTTTTCACGTTGACATTTACCATTACAATTCTTATGCTCGGCTACTCACTGGCAGTTATTTATAATACGGGTATAGATGTTTACAGAAGCCGAATGGATTATTTAACTTCAATTGTGAATAAGGCGGCAATAACCTACCCGAATAAAAAATTTATTGTGAAGTTTAACGACTTAAATAAAGACAAACTATTAGTGGTATGGGGAAGTTCTTATGAAACAATGTTGTTGAGTACATTAAACGATCCCAAAAATTGCGTTTCGCTTTTTATTGAAGAAGACAATGTGAATTTAAGAGAACAGGTTTATACTGAAAAAGACTTATTTCTATACACCACATGGTGGGCTTATCATTCACAAAATGAATTAAATAAGGAGCGGTTCGACTTAAAAGAACTTCCATATAAACGTATTACAAGTGAACTGATTGAAAAAATACCAACTGAATAAGAGCGTTCAACCTTGATAAACAATTCGATATTCAATTCAATTTCAATACTCCGTATTTGAAAATTGTTTTGAATATTCTTAAGCCATCTATATTTTTCAATTTCTTCCCTTCGCCTTCGTTTCTAGGAAAGTAGCGAACAGGAACTTCTGCGATATTATTCTTTCGAATTCGCATTGCCTTAATGATTAGCTCTGCTTCAAAACCAAACCGATTTTCTTTTAAATGTAGCTTGTTATATAATTCGCGTGTAAAGAGTTTATACCCACACGCCATATCTGTGAGCCGAACATTAATCAAAACGGAAGTCATTAATGTAAACAGCTTGTTAAATAAATATCGTCTATAAGAAGATAAAGGTCGGTAGACTCCTGGCAAATATCTAGAACCATTTATAAATCCTACATTCAATTCATACATCGTTTCTACCATTAAAGGAATATCTACTGGAGACAATTCTAAGTCGGCGTCTTGAATTAAAAAAACATCGCCTGAGGAGTCTGTAATACCTGTTCGAACAGCTGCACCTTTACCTTTATTGACAGCGTGTTTTAAAAATTTTATATTTGGTTTATTCGCGATAAAAGCAGTAACAACACTATTGGATCTATCAGTAGAGCAATCATCCACAATAATTATTTCTACCGTCTCTACAAAAGTCGGCATCTGTACGTCAAGTACTTTTTGTATTGTTTTACAAATAAGGTTTTCTTCGTTGTAAAGTGGAATGATAATGCTTAAGTTCATAGCAATAGATATTCAGGGCTTTCAACAAATAAACTTTTGTCTTATTTCAACAAAAACGCTTTTAATTTTTCGAAATCGTTATCGATTACAATAGATTCTTTCTTTTTATTCGCAACTTCTTGAAGTCTCGCTGGGATTTCAACATCCTTTTCGATTATATCGTTAACAACTTCAATAAATTTAGCAGGATGTGCAGTTGCAAGGAAAATACCTGTAGCATCTATTCCAGTTTCTTTGAAATATTCTTTCAAGCCTAAATAACCAACGGCACCATGTGGGTCCATCACATAACCTGTTGATTGATATACGGCCTTCATTGCCGCTGCGGTTTCTTTATCCGTGTACACTTTACCAATAACGTTTTTACGCAAGGCTTCAATGTCTTTGTTATACAATTCGATTACACGCGGGTAATTGCTGGGGTTTCCAACATCCATTGCATTGCTTATTGTCGCAACAGATGGCTTTGCAGTAAAAATACCTGTTTTAATGTAGGTTGGCATGATGTCATTTAAATTTGTAGATGCAATAAACATCTCAATAGGCAAGCCCATTTTTTTTGCAATCAAACCGCCACAAATATTTCCGAAGTTTCCGCTCGGAACAGAGAACACAACTTTCCTTCCTAATTTTTTAGCTTGTGCATAGGCATAGAAATAATAGAACGACTGTGGAATCAATCGGCTAATATTAATAGAATTTGCAGAAGACAAATTAATTTTTGACGTAATGTCTTTATCTAAAAATGCTTGCTTCACCATACGCTGACAATCATCGAACGTCCCTAAAACTTCAAGCGCAGTGATGTTTTGCCCAAGAGTAGTCAATTGCTTTTCTTGCAAATCACTAACCTTTTTACTTGGATATAATATGGTAACTTTAATCCCTTCTCTACCCAAGAACCCTTGCGCAACAGCACTACCCGTATCTCCAGAGGTAGCGACTAAAATCATAATTTCGGTTTTCTCCTTTTGCAAAAAATACGACATCAAGCGTGCCATAAAGCGTGCACCAAAGTCTTTGAATGCTAAGGTTGGCCCGTGAAACAATTCAAGCACATATACATTGTCTTCTACCTTGATAACCGGAGCTTCAAATGTCAACACATCGTCTACAATACTTCTTATTTCTTTTTCGGGAACCTCATCTCCAATCAATGCTTTACATACTTCAAACGCAATGTCCTGAAAAGACAAGGTTTCAATCGTATCAAAAAAAGATTGTGGCAAAGTAGGTATGTGGTCGGGCATATATAGGCCATTATCATCTGGCAAGCCTTTGAATACGGCTTCTTTCAAATTTACTTCTGGTACTTGGTGATTGGTACTATATAGTTTCATTTCGTTATGCTTAAAGCGTAAGGCCTAAAGCTTACAGCTTTAGGTAAATTCGTTTCGATTTAATAAAGCTCGTGTTTATTTTGCTTTACAATTTCTTTATACTGTAAATCCCATCTGTAGAAGTTTGGGATTTGTTTTTTGTTTTTTGGAATTTATATAATTCTCGGTCCTTCATTATTAACTGTTGACACATACACATCGCTACCGATACGTATTGCGTCAAACTGCGCTTTCATTGCTTGACCAATTTTCTGTGCTGTTTCTTTATTCGTACTTAATGCGAAAATCGATGGGCCAGACCCTGAAATAGAACAACCCAATGCACCTGCATCCATTGCTGCTTTTTTAACTTCATCAAAACCTGGTATCAATACGGAGCGTGCAGGTTCCACAATAAGGTCTTGCATGGAACGACCGATTAAATTGGTGTCGTTCATCAATAATCCTGCAACCAAGCCACCAACATTTCCCCACTGCGCAACTGCAAGTGATAAGGGTATTTGTTTGGGTAAAATATTGCGCGCATCTTTTGTTTGCACTTCTACATGCGGATGGATAATGGTTGCATATAAATTAGCAGGCACAGAAAGTTTTACAACATCCAATGGGTCGTAACTTCTTACCAATACAAAACCACCGTATAAACACGGCGCAACATTGTCTGCATGTGCAGAACCGCAAGCTAAGAATTCGCCTTCCATTGCAAATGGAAGTAAATCTTTAACCTCCATTTTATTGCCTAGTAATTGATTGATTGCATACACTCCTGCAACAGTAGAAGCAGCACTAGAGCCTAAGCCGCTCCCCAAAGGCATCTTCTTTGTTAATTCAATTTCAATACCTTGTTCAATCCCTAGTTTTTCTAAATATCGAAGTATAGAAATACTAACTGTGTTTTTTTCTGCATCTTTTGGTAAGCGCCCATCGTCTCCGGTAATTGAAGTAATGCGCACGCCTTTTTTGTCAGATAATCGAAGAAGAACTTCATCCCCCGGATTATCTACCGCAAAGCCCAACACATCAAAGCCGCAAGAAACATTGGCTACAGTAGCTGGGGCAAATACTTTTATACTATCTTTCATTTTCAAGTTCTATGTTTTAAGTTCTATGTTTTAAGACTGAAAATACAGATAGTCTCACTAGCTTATTTTCTTATTACTTAAAACTTAAAACGTATTACCCTTTCAGGTAATTACTGATACGAATAATGTCGCCAAACACACCTGCAGCTGTTACTTCTGCACCCGCACCAGGCCCTTTGATTACCAATGGTCGCTCTTTATATCTTTCCGTTGTATAGGCAATCATGTTGTCACTTCCAGACAACGAATAGAATGGATGCGTACTATCTACTGCTTGCAAGCTTACTTCTGCTTTCCCATTTTCAAGTTTAGCAATGAAGCGCAATACTTTGTGTGCTTTATCTGCGGCATCTCTTTTCTTAGAGAACACATCGTTATTTTTTTCCAATTGAATAAAGAACTCTTCAACAGACTTTGCTTTTAAACAAGGGGCTGGCAGAATATTTTCTACCACTACATCGTCGAATTCTAAATTGAATCCAGACTCGCGCGCTAGTATTAAAATCTTGCGCGCAACATCTTTTCCATTTAAATCATCTCTTGGGTCTGGTTCTGTAAAACCTTTTTCTTTTGCTTCTTTAACAATATCGCTGAATTTTTTATCTCCTTTGAAATTGTTAAAGATATATGATAACGTTCCAGACAAGACGCCTTCGATACGAATAATTTTATCGCCACTATCTTTCAAGTCGTTCAATGTATTGATTACTGGAAGACCTGCACCAACGTTTGTTTCGTACATCAACTTCACGCCACGTTTAAAGGCCGTTTCTTGAAGCTTCTTATAATCTTTATACAAGCCTGAATTTGCAAGCTTATTCGGCGTTACAATTGAAATGCTTTCATCCAATATTGTATGATAAAATGAAACAACATCTTTATTCGATGTATTGTCAACAAAAATAGAGTTGCGAAGATTCAACTCAACCATACGTTTTACAAATTCTTTCAAATTTGCTTTCTCTCCTTGCTCGTCTAGTTTTTCTTTCCAAGAAGTTAATGCAATACCATTTTCATTGATGAGCATTTTCTTACTATTCGCCAAAGCAACTACATTGATTTTGAAATTCTTTTCTTTCAAAAGATATGCGCCTTGTTTTTGCAATTGTTTTAATAATGCACTACCAATCAAACCAACACCTACAACAAATACATTAATTGTTTTCACATCACTCAAAAAGAATGATTCGTGAATTACATTTAATGCTTTGGTTAAATTTGACTTATCAATTACTACGGACAAATTAATTTCAGAAGATCCTTGTGCAATTGCAACAACGTTTACGCCATTCTTACCTAAAGCAGAAAATAATTTACCAGCTATACCTGGGGTATGGCGCATGTTGTCACCAACTACTGCAACAATCGCTAAATTATCTTTTTCGTGCAGTTTATCAATTTTCCCTGATTTAATTTCATGCTCAAATTCTTCTTCAACAGCAGCTCTCGCATGTGCAGATTCTTTTGAGTCAATCACAAAGCAAATAGAATGTTCAGAAGATGCTTGTGTAATTAAAATTACGTTGATAAAATTGCGTGCCAATGCACCAAATAAACGTCCAGAAACACCTGGTACGCCAACCATACCGCTACCCGTCAAATTGAGCATCGAGATATTTTCAATCGATGAAATACCTTTTACAGAATGATCGGTTACGCTTGTTTTTTCATTGATTAAAGTTCCCTCAAACGCTGTGTTAAAGGTGTTTTTAATCCAGATAGGAATTCTTTTTTTGAATGCAGGTTGTAAGGTTGGCGGATAAATAACTTTTGCGCCAAAGTGCGACATTTCCATTGCTTCGATATAGGAAACTTGAGGAAGCGTAAATGCACGCTTCACCTTGCGTGGATCTGCAGTCATGATGCCGTCCACATCTGTCCAGATTTCAATACCTTCGCTATCCAATGCAGCAGCAATAACAGCAGCCGTATAATCAGATCCACCTCTGCCCAATGTTGTTGTTTCACCTTTATCGGTTGAGCCAATAAAGCCCGTTACAACTACACTCGTTTTAATATCTTTGAAATATTCTTTAACAGCTTTATCTGTTTTTTTGAAATCTACTTTTGCAGAACCAAAACCATTATCTGTTATAATAACCTTACGTGCATCCAAGAACGATACATCAACGCCTTCTTGCTTTAAAAATTCAGAAACAAGATAACCTGAAAGCCTCTCACCAAAACTCAATACTAAATCGTTGGAACGGGGAGATAATTCTTTTAACAAATAAACACCGTGAAGTAAATCTTGTAATTCATTTAATACCAACTTCAATTGTGCAATTACTTTGCCTTGATTTTTTACATCAATCAATATTTTTGCCGTGCTTACATGTTTTTGTTCAATCGCCTTTAATACTTGTTGATATGAAATATCACTTGTAGATGCCTTTTGACCTACTTCAACAAGTAAATTTGTAATTCCTGACATAGCAGAAAATACAACTACAAATTTTTCTTTCTTTTTAAAAGAAGAAAGAATTTCTGCGACTTTACGGATACTTTCTACAGAACCTACAGAGGTACCTCCAAACTTTAACACTTTCATAGTATTGGTATTATCTTAATAAAAATACGTGCAAAAATAGTGTTTTTTTGGCACTTTTACGGAAAAACAAGGTGCTAAATTCATTCTAATTTTAAGAATAAACCAAAAAATAACACATAATTGAATATTCAATATTTACAAAAAAAGCCCTCTTAGAAAGAGGGCTTCGGGTTAATCATTTATTTTTTTAAAAAAACTCTTTCATGCGTTCAAAAAACGACTTGTCGTTTTTGCCTGGGTTTGGCTTGAAGTTTTGAGATTCTTTAATTGAATTTAACGCATCTTTTTCTTCTTTATTCAATTCTTGTGGCGTCCAAATATTCACATAAATCAATTGGTCACCTTTTTGATATCCGTTAACGTCTTTAAGCCCTTTAGAACGCAAACGTAATATTTTACCACTTTGTGTACCTGGATCGATTTTAATTTTAACCTTACCGTCTACAGTTGGCACTTCTATGCTTGTGCCAAAAACTGCATCAAAGAAGGTAACATATAATTCGTAAATAATATTTAATCCATCGCGTTTTAAAAACTCATCTTCAATTTCTTCAATCAGAATTAATAAATCGCCCGCTACACCTCCGCGTGGTGGCATATTACCTTTACCACTCATAGAAAGCTGCATGCCATCTACAACTCCAGCAGGGATTTTAATGGTTATAGTTTCTTCTTTTTCTACTGTTCCTTGTCCGTGGCAGGTATTGCATTTGTCTTTTACAACAGTACCTTCTCCACTACAAGTAGAGCACGTTGCAGCAGACATCATCTGTCCAAGCATGGTATTGACTACCTTCTTAACTTGACCTGTTCCGTTACACGTACCACATTTTTGTACCGAACTATTTTTAGCGCCCGTTCCGCTGCAATCATCGCAAGCAACTTGACGTTTTACTTTAATTTTCTTTTCGCAACCATTGGCAATTTCTTCTAAGTTCAATTTTAACTTAATTCGAAGATTGGTGCCTTTACGTACACCTCTACCACGACTAGAACCGCCGCCGCCAAAGAAACTTTCAAATGGAGAACCGCCGCCACCAAAAACATCGCCAAACTGAGAGAATATGTCATCCATATTCATCCCTCCACCACCGTAACCGCCGCCACCTGAGGCTGCGTGTCCGTATTGGTCGTAACGTTGCTTTTTTTCTGAAGAACTTAATACTTCATAGGCTTCCGCTGCTTCTTTAAATTTATCTTCTGCAGCGGGATTATCTGGATTTTTATCTGGGTGATATTTAATCGCAAGCTTACGATAAGCTTTTTTAATTTCATCGCCAGAGGCAGATTTAGTAACCTCTAAGATTTCGTAATAATCTCTTTTTGTTGCCATCTTAATTATGCTCCAATAACTACTTTCGCGTATCTGATAACTTTCTCTCCTAAGAAATATCCTTTTTCAACTTCGTCAACTACTTTACCTTTCATATCCGCACTTGGTGCAGGTATTTGGGTAATAGCTTCATGTAAATCAGGATTGAATACTTCACCTTGTGCATTCATAGCTTTTAAACCTTTCTGCTCAAGAGTTTTATCAAACTTATTGTGGATCAATTCTACACCTTCACGCAACGCTTTTGTTTCTTCTGTAGAAGGAATATTTTTAAGCGCACGATCAAAATCATCAATTACAGGAATTAAACTAGACATCAAATCTTCATTTGCTGTTTTTATTAATTCGATGCGTTCTTTACTTGTACGTCTTTTGTAATTATCAAACTCAGCGTACAGTCTGACATATTTATCTTTCCAATCTGCAGATTCAGCTTGCGCTTTTTCCAATTCAGTTAATTCTGGAGCTTGCGCAACAGTTTCTTCAACTACCTCTTTATCAGCAGAATTATTGATTTGTTCTTCGTTTACTTTTTCGTTAGCCATGATATTGTATGATTTGACAAAAAGGATGTGTCAATAAGTTTGCCAAGGTATTATTCTGACAATATGACACCACTTTCTGTAAATTAGTCCATGAAATCGTTTTTAGGTTTATTCATTGTATGCCACAACAAATCTTTCAATTCTATTAATCCTTGATTTAAATAAGAAGAGAAAAATACGGTTTCGATTCCTTTTGGAAGTTCTTTCCTAATTTCACTTTTCAACTCTTCATCCAGCAGATCCGATTTGGATATGGCTAGAATTCTGTCTTTATGTAATAATTCAGGATTGTATTTTCGAAGTTCATTAAGTAACACTTCATACTCTTCACGGATATCTGCGGAGTCAGCTGCTATTAAAAATAACAAGATTGAATTACGTTCAATATGTCTTAAGAAACGAATACCAAGACCTTTGCCTTCTGATGCGCCCTCAATAATACCCGGAATGTCTGCCATAACAAACGAACGATAATCACGGTATTTTACTACACCCAAATTAGGCACTAAGGTTGTAAATGCGTAGTCTGCAATTTCAGGTTTTGCCGCAGAAACTTTTGACAATAACGTAGACTTACCCGCATTGGGAAAGCCAACCAAACCAACATCCGCTAGTACTTTCAATTCTAAAACCACCCAAGCTTCAATACCTGGTTCCCCTGGTTGAGCATAGTGTGGCGCTTGATTGGTAGAAGTTTTGAAATTTTCATTCCCCAAACCACCTCTACCAGCTGGTATCAATATAATTTCTTGTCCGTCTTCTGTAATTTCTGCAAGCTTTTCGCCTGTTTCTGGATCACGTGCAATGGTACCTAATGGCACTTCCACTATTTGATCCATTCCTTGCGCACCAGATGATTTGTTTGTACCCCCTTTTTCACCATCTTCAGCCATGATGTGCTTCGTGTATTTCAAATGTAATAATGTCCAAAGCTGAACATTACCTTTCAAAATAATATGGCCACCACGACCACCGTTTCCACCATCGGGACCGCCAAGTGGTGCATGTTTCTCTTTGCGGAAATGTGCTGAGCCTGCTCCCCCTTTACCGGAGCGACAGCATACTTTTACGTAATCTATAAAGTTGGATGAAGCCACTTTTTCTTAAAGCTAAAAGCGGAAAGCGGAATGCTAAACGCTTGATGAAATTTTGATTTGAATGCTCATTTGGTCTGTCATATACAGAACAAGATGGCGTATTTTGATTTTACCGCTCTTTTTTTCTATTCGTCAGAGGCCAAGGTCACGGGTTTAATCGTATTTAGCTCATGAGTTACAGAACTAAATAATAGTTTCCATATATGATATAACTTGAAACTATTAAAATGAAAAAACACAGATTGATTTTAATAGTCAATCTGTGTTTTTTCATTTTATTTATTTTTATTTAGCTGCATCAACAGCTTTGCAAATTTCAGTAAAGATATTTTCAATCTCACCAATGCCATGTACTTTAACTACTTTACCTTGTGCTTCGTAGTAGGGTAATACATGAATTGTTTTTTGGAAATACTCGTCTATGCGCTTCAATACTTTTTCTGCATCATCATCTGCACGACCAGAAGTTTGTTTGCGAATTTCAATGCGTTTTTTCAACTCAACTTCATTGACATCCAACGCTACAACCGCATGTATTTTTGTACCTAATGTTTCAAGCATCTTATCCAGCACTTCTGCTTGATGCACTGTTCTTGGAAATCCATCGAAAATAAATCCGGTTGCTCCAGCATTTGCTTCAATAGCAGCCTTTAAGATACCCACCGTCACTTCATCAGGCACAAGCAAGCCATTATCAATAAACTCTTTAACTTTTATTCCAAGGTCTGTTTGGCGAGAAATATGATCTCTAAAAATATCTCCTGTTGATAAATGTGCTACTTTATATGTAGCGATTAATTTTTCACTTTGAGTACCTTTTCCAGCTCCCGGAGGACCAAATAAGACAATGTTTAACATGATAGGGTATGTTTTATTTCTTTGAAGGTACAAAAATACGTTTTTTCGGTGAAAGGTTACGCATTTGGGGAAGAAAGCCTTGAAGAAATTAGACAGCTAACGCATTTAAAGCCTTTGAGTCAATCAATATTTCCTTGACAAGTCCATTATTTCATTAAATTCGCATTATTATATTTAAGTCAAACTTTTATGAAAAAATATTCAATAATATTTATTTCCTTTTTTATTGTCAGAATAATATTCTCCTTCCTTATCGGATTTTACAATAATTATTCGTTGCAACCCGATTCAATTTATTTAATTCAATTTGCAGACAATGCCGTTAAAGGTGATTTTAATTTTGATTTCGGCCGCTTTATTACCTCTCCAGTATTTCCATGCTTCGCTGCTTTATTAAAAATTAGCTTTGGACAATACTGGAATACATCATTGATTTTATTTCAAATCATTTTATCAAGCATTAGTGGTATTTTTATTTATAAAATCTCTAATATTCTTTTTAACAATTCTCTTACTGCAGCTATCTCTACCATTATTTATTGTTTTTTCCCAATGACGTTTTGGTATGTAAATACCTTTTCCCAAGAAACCCTTTTTCAAAGCTTATTTATTATAACTATTTATTATTTGATTGATGCTTATAAGAATGAAAATATAAAATCGCTCATTTTTTCGGCAGTCTTCTTCTCCCTTACCTATTTAACTAAATCGCATATTTTATTATTTTCTCTTTTTGTCCCTCTTTTGTTTTTTATAACTCTTAAATCTTTTAAAAAATCCCTTCTATATACAAGTATATTTGCTTCAATTGCATTGATATGCTCTCTTCCCTATGGATTATATCATTTGAAGAAAAACAACACCTATGTTTTATCTTCAAACGGATCAGGTTTCCAATTTTATTTAGGAAATACGAATGCAGGGTATAAATCAATTGTAGATATTCCAAAAAAAACGTCTTCCGATTATACGAAGATCAAAGACATCACAAATACTGCTGGTTATTTCAATGGAGATGAAACGCGCTTTGATTCAATTATTTCTTTGACACAAGACAAAAAACAAAAAATATTTTTCGCAGATGCCTTTTTATGGATAAGATCACATCCAAAAGATATTCTTAAATTAAAGTTATACGATTTTATTATTTATTTAATGCCGGGAGTTTCTTATCGACATTATCCCATTTTAGAATGGGCATTTTCTTTCTTAATAAGTTTCCCTATTTATCTGTTTGCATACCTAGGGCTATATAAAAGCTGCACACAGAACCATAGAGAACATTTCTTTATGATAGCTATTTTCTTAACAATGATATTGTTTTCAACCGTCTTTTATGTACAGAATAGATTCAGGACAATTACTATAGAGCCATTTTATATTCTATATGCTGGCTATTTTATACAGGCTGTTTTAATGAAATACTTTCCATCGTTTACAAAAAAGTGTACTAATCCTACTTTGTCAAGTTTATAGTTTGTCGCAATTCAGGCAGCAAGTGGTTGGTCGAAAAGACACAACCACGGCAAAATCAGCAACAATTCAGTTTACATAGTACTCAATCATTTTATAATATGACAAAGTAGGACTAATATTATTTCGTAAAGCCATTTAAAAAGAATCGTATAAGTCTTTTTTAAATGCATGAGAATTTCAAATATCTAACGTATTTACACATTGTCAATACGTTAGATATTTGAAATTCTCATGCATTCGGCTTTAGAGCTTCTCCATCAGATATCGATACAATGCAACCATAGAATCGATGTCTTTTTTATGTACAGATTCGTTGGGCGTATGAGCGTCTTTTTCAGGTGCTCCAATAAAACACCAATCCCACGGATAAGGGGACAACTGCAATTCTCGCCCATCGCTAGCACCTGCACCTTCTACCTCTAATTGATAGTTTATGCCAGACTGCTTTGCCAATTCGATAATTTGATTTACATATTTTTTACGGGGTATCATTCGATCACGCATAGATATTGCTACGCCTTCGCCAGCTTTAACACCTTCTGTAACCCAAGTAATATCGCAAATTAAAGATTGCTTTACTTGAAACGTTTCATAAATCCATCGTGCTAAATACGCTACAGAACCACCACCATGTTCTTCCCAGCAGGTAAATGCAATGATGCCATTCTCAAGTGTTTCAGCAACTTTTAATGCAGTCCATACACCTAGTCTATCGTCTAAATATGGACTTAAAATCAAATCGCCTTCTTCTCTAAAGTTTGGTGCAAAGGTTAATTCCGCACCCCGATCAATAATACGATTTGTATCTACAAACCATTCGCCTTCTACAATCCTTAAGGTTCCATCTATATCACCATTGGAATCTTTACCAAAAAGTTTATATCCTTCTTTTGCTGAAGGAGAACCAATTGGATGTAAATGATTGTTATACGACACAGTAAAGCCAATAGAATCCATGTGGGCAAAAATAGCCGCTTTGGGTTTCCCAAATACGAGTACAATACAGTCTTGCAATTCGCCGTCTTGATAAACAGTTGGCGTATGTGACCATGTATACATGTTCTTACGTATGTACGATAATATATAATCTTTCAGTGGTTCTTCATTTCCCGAAGGAGCGTGTATAGAACACAATTCTTTTAAAAGTTGCATAGGATATAAGTATTGCTCGAAAGAATAAATGTACATTTGTTTTCGTTAAAATTCTACTTTAGGCTTGAATAGAAAGATCTATTATGACTCGATATCTGTTTTTGTATGTGTTGTTATTGGTATCAACTGCTTGTTTTTCACAGGAAGAATCAGGTATGTTGTTAGCGGATAATACAATCCAAATAGAATCTACGGATGCGATTAATGATATGTACAATTTCAAATTTGATCGTGCCGAAAATTATTTTCTACAATTAAGAAATCAATACCCAGAACACCCCATGCCCTATTTCCTGATGGGACTGAGCAACTTTTGGAAAATGGTGCCATATATAAATACAGATGATTTTAGAAATACATACGAAAAAGAATTTTTAACCTACATCGATCTGGCGATTGATAAAGGAGAAGCCATGTTTTCTAAAAATGACCGTAATGTAGAGGCCGCATTTTTCTTATGTGCAGCCTATGGTTTTAAGGGACGATATTTTGCTGACAATAAAGATTATATTAAAGCAGCATTTCAAGGTAAAAGTGCGCTAAAATATTTAAGTTATACAAAAGGCAAAAGTGATTTAAGTCCTGAATTTTTATTCGGCGAATCCATTTTCAACTATTATGCAGAATATATTAAAGAAGAATATCCTTTATTAAAACCCATTATCAGTATGTTTCCGAAGGGAAGTAAAAGCCTAGGTATCGCACAATTAACCGAATGTGCAAATAGTGCTTTTTATACACGTATAGAAGCGCAATATTACTTAATGACCATTTATAATAATGAAGAAAACAATTCTCGTGCGGCTTATCCCATCGCTAAGAAACTAAACAGTACCTATCCTGACAACCCTTATTTCCAACGGGTTTATGCTCGATTGGCATGGGAACTTGGTTATTATGCAGATTGCGAAAAAATATGCTATGAAATTAACTACAAAGTAAATATTGGTATGCCTGGTTATGAAGAAAATACAGGTAGGTATGCAAGTTATTTTTTAGGAAGAATATTATATGAAAAGGGAGATTCAGAAAAATCGAAGTTTTATTTATTAAAAACGATTGCATTTGCTGATTCAGCAAACATGAATAAATTGGGTTACTCCCTATCTGCATATTATTATTTAGGTTTAATTGAAAATAAACTTCAGAACTACTCTGAAGCTGAAAGGTTTTTTTTAGAGGTTGTGAAATTTGGAGAAGATAAGTCAGACAACTCAGCATCCTATCACTACTCCTTAGCAGCTTGCCGATTGGGTATTCTATATGAAATGCTGCATTTTAATGACCGCGCTGAAAGATATTACAAGCGTGCATTGCAACGCGTAAAAAAATTAGATGAAAACAATTATTCCGTCACAATACGTGAAGTCACTCAAAATTCAAACCAGGGACTTGAGCGATTGAACAAAATCAAGAAATAGGCATTACTTTAGAATCCTTATAGGTAGATAATATCACCATGGATTGCATGTTTCCAATCTCTTCAATATCTACTAATTTATCCAAAATCAATTTTTGATACGAATTAATATCTTTCGCAAGAATTTTTAAAAGGAAATCACCAGATCCCGTAATATGATGGCATTCTACCACTTCAGGGATTTCATTCATTTTCTGAACGAAAGACATTATCTGATGCTTTTTATGGCCTGACAAAGAAACAGAGACAAATACAGCCGTTCCAATTCCTAATAATTCGCGCTCAACCTCAGCATGGTAACTTTTGATTATTCCCATGTTTTCAAGCTTACGAACACGTTCAAGTGTTGGCGCAGGAGACAAACCAATCTCAGTAGCCAATTGCGAATTTGTTATTTTAGCATTTGCCTGAAGAATCTCAAGGATTTTCTTGTCAATTGAATCTAATTTAATGCTCATTATTATGGTTTTATTGCTCAAGATACAATTTATTCGTTAATTTCAACAAATAATCAATTACTAGTAAACAATAAATGAGGGGCTTTCAAAAATTATCCATTTATGAATTAGCAATTTATAAGGATTTAATAAGTAGCTATGAATATTTATTACTTCCTATTTATATATTCCTTTTTTTTGTTGCAACACGTATAGTTATTGAACTTTTTTATAAAGAACAACTCATACAAAAATACATCTATTTAGGCTTAAGCCTGAAAGTCTTGGGTGGTTTTTTTGTAACCTTAATATTCAACTATTACTATCATGGAGGAGATATCGGAACATATTACAATGAAAGCAGGATATTGGCAAATTTGATTTTTGAGCATCCCGAAAGCATCTTTCGAATATTTTTTTATTCTCCTCAAGGAGAAGATATCGAATTGAAAAATCTACTATTGCAATTGAATTACATAAATGCGCCGGACACATTGATAGTAGTCAAAATTTCAACATTCTTCAATCTATTCACTTTTAATTCATACCTTATTACAACATTCTTTTTCAGCTTTATATCCTTTTGGTGTATATGGAAATTAGTAACATTATTATTTGAATTATATCCAAACAACAAACAATCAATCTTTATTGCCTTTTTTGCTGCACCCAGTTTGATTGTATGGGGTAGTGCAATCCTTAAAGACACCATTTGCTTTTCCTGCTTATGTATTATTCATTATTATTTATATCGAATTTTCATCCAAAATAAATTCAAACCCATTTATATATTGTACATAATTTTTACTGGGTATATTATTCTAAATATTAAAATATATATTCTCTTAGCTTACATACCGTGTTTTTCTTTCATGGTGACCCAGCACTACAAAAAGAAGATCCAAAATACGTTCTTAAGATTTATGATTGCACCATTTATTGTGATTTTTAGTCTCGCTCTAAGCTATATTGTTGTTACGCAGTTAGGCGCACAAAAGGAACGTTATTCCAGTGATAAAATTTTACAAACAGCCAAAATACAGCGAGATTATATTCACGAAATCTCTATTAAATCTGAAGGTTCTAGTTATAGTTTAGGCGAAATGGACAATGGAGTATTTGATTATATTTTAAAAATGCCTGCAGCAATAAATGTCACTCTTTTCAGACCTTATCTTTGGGAAACCAGGAACCCCATAATGCTCTTGTCGGCCCTAGAATCTTCCGTTGTACTTTATTATACTTTTATTTTATTTAGAAAAAGAAAATTCAAAAATACGTTAGACCTTCTTTCTAAAGATGTAAATCTCCAATTTTTTTTATTATTTGGCCTATTGTTTTCGTTTATGGTAGGGATCACATCATTCAACTTTGGAAGTTTGGTACGCTACAAGATACAAGGATACCCCTTTTATATAGCAGCGATATTATTGCTATATACGTTACAACCTGATGAAAATGGAAAGTCTTTTAAATTCAAACATTTTTTTACAAAACGCAGTCGTTAGTATACTCCGTTCAAAATATTTAAATATTTATTTTTATTAGATCGAATTGAATACTCTTCAACAACCTTATTGTGTGCTTGTTCGCCTAATTTTCTACGCATAGATGAATCTAAAAGAAGTTGCGTCAACCCATTCATCCATTCTGCATCTGTTACTACCAATTTGCCAGAAACATTGTCTTCAATGATTCTCAAGTTTGCGCCAATTGATGTTGCTATAGTTGGAATGCCTAAAGCCATATATTGCAATGCTTTCAATCCACTTTTGCCAAATACCCATTGTTCATTTAAAGGTAAAGGATACAAGCCGATATCAATTTTTTGTAAGGTGCTTACCTCAAGCTTTTGATCAAATGGAATAACTTCGATATCTAGCCCATCAACCTTGCAATCTGTCACCCCAAAAATTAACACATTAAACTCATGTTTTTTTCGTAATTCTTTTAAAATATTTTCCAATAAATAAAAATACTTTAAGGTACTGTGACTCCCAGACCAACCAAGCACCAATGGCTTAGTATTCGAATATGTATTTACAGGCAAATATGTGTCGGTATTTATAGTTGACGAAATGTCTGTTACATGCTTATTTTTTTTTAATGCAATTTCTTCTAAATAAGGCGTACAAACAATTACGTGTTTTGCATTGCGCATCAAATAAAAATATTTTTCCGGATGTTTTAAGAGTGTTACTAATCGATTAACCTTTGACGTCTTGCCTAAAAAAACCAAATCGTCTATATCGTATATCACATTTGGATTCATGAAAAGATATATTCGTTCAAAGAAAGAAAACCCAAAAGGCGTAACATTTAAAAATAAATAAACTCCATCGTAAAATGGTAAAAAGGGGATTAATAAAATACGTTTTATATAACCATACAGGGTCCAAAATACTTTCTCCAAAACATAGCCTTTTTTATAAACAATTTTCCAAAATCGATTTGACATAAATGACTGTACATTCATTTCATACCCATTTTCAGAAAAACATTCAAAATATTGTTCATATTTTAGTCTCTGCCCTGGAGCCACACCTTCAGGGTGCGGACAAATAACCAAGATGTGTTTTACACTCATACTTTCTGTGCTATTGCTCTCCAATAGGGAGCATTCTCTGCAAAAACAATATTATAACAACCACCATGCTCAAGCATTTCTGTAATTTCTTTTTTTGAAAATCGTTGTTCTAGGGGCGTTCCAAATCGATCCAATGCATCGTTGCGAATGATTCGTAAGGATTTGTCTGCATACCACGATAAAGGTATCTTATGTACCCATTTTTGAGACATGCCCAATGCCATGCACAACTTTGCTAATGCAACAAATGGTATGTATACAAAAAAGGCTAAAAGGTCGCACACGATCTTTTTAATAACGTTTGGCATTTTACTTATACCCCATCTCAATGAATTTGAAAGATGAAAAAGCGTTTTAAATATAAATCCTCTATTTTCTAAATTATAATATAGGTACAATAGAATATATCCATTGGGCCGTAATTTCTGAACGCATTTTTTTATAGCGTCTTTCGTATCTGGCACATGATGCAATACACCCAAACTAAATACCAAATCAAATGAATGATCTAAAAAGGGAATATTATCCACCGAAGCTTGGCTGATTCTAATATTGTTTTTATCCTTCAATAAATTATCAGCAGCTAAAACAGCTTTACTCGGATCTACACATTCGACAAAGCCTACTTTCTCTGATAAATAATAAGACCAGCGCCCCGTTCCACAACCCACATCCAATGCTTTCGTATTCTTATTAAGTATCTTTTCAGGAACAATGTCAAAATAATTATCTCCAGCTGTAAAAATTTCAGCTTCATTAAACGTATGGAAAGTGGACCACTCCTCACCAAAAGAATCCACTGTTTGCATGTCTACATTGCCAAGCAAGGGGAATACTTGAATGGGCCTGCTAGTAGATTTAATTACAGATTGACTTGATTGATTATAGGGTATCATATAAGTATTTGCGAATATATTTCTGAATATGACTTTACGCCATTTTCCAATGAGAAGTTTTGCTGCACATATTTTTCAACTATTTCCTTTTGAAAATGCATATCGAAATTGTTTTCTAATTCGCAGATTATATTTATGTAACTCTCTGTATTAAACTCTTCAATAATGAATCCAGCCTTCGCCGCTAATACTTGTTGTTCAACATCACCAACATTATTATTGCAAATTACAGGCACTCCCATTGCCATAATCTCAGCTAGTTTTGTGGGAGATGAACTCTTTTTGGAATATGAAGGCTTGATAAAGAATAACGAATATGTACTTAAGGATATATACGTTGGGACTTCTCGCCGTTGCGCTTTTGTAATTCTTATTCGGTCAAATTGAATACCATGTGTCTCGACAATTGATTCAATTACATTTTTTTCTTCTGGCGTAATAAATAGAAAAATTGCAGAAGGGTGTGATGTGAGAAATTGTTTAAAAAAATTCAGCATTTCATCAATCATATACCACGTGCCGATTGAGCCCAAGTAACTAATTACAATTTGATTTTCAATTGCAAGTTCTTGCTTACGTTTTACTACATCGGCAACAACAATATTATTTGGATTAAAAACATTCAAATCTGCACAACACGGAATAATTTTAAATGGAACCGTTGATGTAACGTACTTCCATTGCTGCATCTCGACATAGCTATTCTGTGTAAGTGTTACAACATAATCTGCATTCAAAATACATTTTTTTTCTATCCATTTAAATAATTGATATACTCTTTTAAATATGAAGCTATTGAGATTCCACAATCCGCCATCAACACGCTCATCTGCCCAAAAGCCACGCATATCAAATATGAACTTTGTATGGAATATCTTTTTTGAAAGCAACCCTAAGATCGATGGTATATAGCTTCTGCAATGCACTGCATGGAAAGCATCTTTAAAATGAAGCTTGGTTACAAAAATAAAGCCTATTAGCAAATCCCAAATCGTAGCGAGTATTGAAAACTTTTTATGATAGGTCTTTGGATACCATTGAATATTTTTACCCAAAATCAATGCTTCAATTACATTCTTATTGGTTTCGTATTTTTCTTTTTTTTCAAAGCTCAAAATTGAAAAGCGACATCCTTCTTTTTCTAAGCCAATGATATATGGGAGCACTTGCGATTGCCCCAAAAAATCCGTAAGTCCATCATATGTAATATATAGTATATGTTTGTTTTGCATTCTCTATTTTACATATGATGGATTTAGGAAAAATTATTTATTGTGTTTTAAACGCATCTTTATAGACAGAGGTTATTCCATCTTTTAGATTAATAGAATATTCCCAACCTAAGTTTTTTAATTTTGAAACATCCATTAATTTTCGGGGTGTTCCATCAGGTTTCGTTGCATCAAACTTTAACTCACCTTTAAACCCTACGACTTCTTTAATCAACGTCGCTAATTCTTTAATGGTCAAGTCAACGCCACTTCCAATATTTACGATCTCTTTACCTGTATACTGCTCTAATAGAAAATAACACGCAGCAGCTAAGTCGTCCACGTGCAAGAATTCACGTAATGGCGATCCAGAGCCCCACACTTCTACTTCCGTTGCACCCGATAGTTTCGCTTCATGGAATTTACGAAGTAGTGCAGGCAATACGTGCGAATTATTTAAATCATAATTATCATTTGGACCATACAAGTTGGTAGGCATAGCGGAAATGAAATTACAACCATATTGATCTTTGTATGCTTCACACATTTTTATGCCCGCAATCTTAGCGATCGCATAAGGTTCATTTGTAGCCTCTAATACTCCCGTTAGTAAGTATTCTTCTTTCAATGGCTGTGGTGCCAATTTAGGATATATACACGAAGATCCTAGAAACAACAGTTTCTCAACTTTTGACACATATGCTTGATGAATGACATTTGCCTCCATCATAAGGTTGTCGTAGATAAACTCTGCGCGATACACATTATTCGCGTGAATCCCCCCAACTTTAGCCGCGGCCAATATTACTATCTCAGGCTTTTCAGCTTGAAAAAATTGCTGCACTTCTAACTGATTTCTTAAGTCGAGTTCTTTAGAAGTACGTGTAATGATGTGCTTGTAGCCTTTTTTTTCTAACAATCGAACAATTGCTGAACCAACCATACCGCGGTGTCCAGCAACGTATATCTTACTATTTAAATCCATGATACTACTCGTTTTGGCTTAATGTTTTAAATCCACCTTTACGTAAGTATTCATCTTTTTTAAATAATTGAACATCCGCATCTACCATCTCATTTACAAGCATCTTAAGGTTGTATTTTGGCTTCCATTTAAGAAGTTTCTTGCATTTAGTTGCATCACCAATTAACAAATCTACTTCTGTTGGTCTGAAATATGCTTTATCTACTGCAACAACTACCTTCCCTTTTTTTAATTGAAACTCTTTGTTTTTGCAAGAAACAACAACAGCAACTTCTTTTACACCCTTGCCTTTGAATTCAAGTTCAATACCTACACGTGCAAAAGCCATTTTAACAAAATCTCTAACCGTGGTTGTAACACCAGTCGCAATTACAAAATCTTCAGCTTTTTTCTGTTGTAAAATCAGCCACATCGCCTCAACGTAATCTTTCGCATGTCCCCAATCTCTTTTAGAATCGAGATTCCCTAAATATACTTTATCCTGAGAACCTAATGCGATACGAGCTACAGCACGTGTAATTTTTCTGGTCACAAACGTTTCGCCGCGTAAAGGAGACTCGTGATTGAATAGAATACCATTACAAGCAAAAATATTATATGCTTCTCTATAATTAACAGTAATCCAATATGCGTACATTTTAGCAACCGCATACGGAGAACGTGGATAAAATGGAGTCGTTTCTTTTTGAGGAACTTCTTGTACTAAGCCATATAGCTCTGAAGTAGAAGCTTGATAAATTTTTGTTTTCTTTTCTAATTTAAGAATCCGAATTGCTTCAAGAATTCTCAAGGTGCCAATACCATCTGCATTTGCTGTATATTCTGGCGTATCAAAACTCACTTTTACATGCGACATTGCACCAAGATTATAAATTTCATCTGGTTGCACTTCCTGAATAATGCGAATTAGATTTGTTGAATCTGTTAAATCACCGTAATGCAATTTGAACTTTACATCTTTTTCATGTTGATCCACATATAAGTGATCGATACGATCGGTGTTAAATAAAGAAGATCTTCTTTTTACACCATGTACTTCGTATCCTTTTTTCAATAAAAATTCGCTTAAATAAGCGCCATCTTGACCTGTAACTCCTGTAATTAATGCAACTTTCATTTTCTGTTCTTATGTATTTTTCTTGATATATTCTTGACTAAATCCGATTCAGTTTAAATTACAGTGAACCATATTCTTGCAATTTACGAAATCATATACTTTTTCCACCAAAATTGAAAGACAATAATGGACCAAATATGCAATTCGTCTAAATTACCATTTTTA
Organism: uncultured Cytophaga sp.; assembly: GCF_937863595.1. Lineage (GTDB taxonomy): Bacteria > Bacteroidota > Bacteroidia > Cytophagales > Cytophagaceae > Cytophaga. The sequence continues at coordinate 25,724 of NZ_CALMGQ010000187.1, read as the reverse complement.
TTAATTGCTTCTCTAATTATTTTAATATAATTCCAATTGAAAATCTGTTGATCCGCAATCAATTTCTCATTCAATAACTCATTAATGATCCATTCTTTAAGTTCTTTCGAAAAAAGAATAGATAAAGGAACATCAAATCCATGCTTTGATTTAGACAGTATCTCTTTAGGCAATTCGGTTTTATACGCTTCCTTTAAAACAGCTTTTGTATCGCCATCTCTTACTTTATAAGTAGCTGGCAATGACATAACAAACTCAACTAGTCGATTATCTAAAAAAGGTTCTCGCATTTCTAATCCATTTGCCATCGACATAGAGTCCATTTTATGCAGCATATCGCTCCCCAATACCAAATCCATATCTGTATGCAAAACTTGGTTCATGTCGTATTTTTTATCTTTAAATCGATGTAAAATACCTGTTTTACGTTTCTCGTATTCCTGTTTGCCCTCAAACTTAGTGTCAAATAACTTCAGAAGTTGATTGGCCGGGAAGATAGAACACCACAGGTAATAACGCTCGGAATCGTTCAATTTCGCTCCATTAATCAGTTTTTGAATTTGCCTAATTTTATCCCCCCACGCCGTATTTCTATTGGCGGTCAAGAGTTTAATAATTGGTTCAAATGCCTTAGCAAGCTTCACTTTATTGGAAGGGTTTTTAACCATCCATTCCGCTTTATGTTTGTTATACCCACCAAATAATTCATCGGCACCATCGCCTGAAAGTACTACTTTAATTGAGGGAGCTACTTTTTTACACAACACAAATAAGGGCAATGTTGCGCTATCAGCGAATGGCTCGCTCATACTTTCTAAGCAGTCCATTATATTGTCTGCTAAATCTTTCGTGCCTAATACTATGGATGTATGATTTGTTTGAAACGTTTTGGCAACAAGCTCTGCAGATTTAGATTCATCGAATAATGCTGCATCTTTAAAGCCTATTGAAAAGGTATTCAAGGACTCTATTTGCTTGGAAGCCTCGGCTACAACAATGCTTGAATCTATTCCTCCACTTAAAAATGCACCCACTGGAACATCTGCGACAAGCCTATCTTTTATAGATTGCGCAAATAGCTCTTTTACTTGAACAGCTGCTTGTTCAAAAGAAACTGTAGCTGTTGGGTTTGTAGTTTTAGGTAATTCGTAATATTTTTTTTGAACGATACCTGATTTGCTTATTTTTAAATAACTCCCTGCTTCTACTTTTTTAATATCTGTAAAAATTGAATTTGGCTCGGGAATATATCCCAACGTAAAATACTGTCTAACAGAAGCTAAGTCTACATTCTTAGGGATATTATAGCTTAATACCGACTTCATTTCAGAAGCAAAAATAAATTTATCTTCGTCGATGTAATACAATAATGGTTTAACGCCTAAGCGATCACGCGCAACAAATATTTCATGAGCTTGTTTATCGTAAATTGCGAATGCGAAAAAACCATTCAACTTTGTTAAACAATCCGCTCCCCAGTTGATATAGGCTGCAAGTAATACTTCTGTATCTGAATGTGTTTGAAAAGAATAATTAAATTTTTCAATAAGCTGCTTTTTTAATTCTTGATAATTAAAAATTTCCCCATTAAAAACAATTACGTATCGCTCTGTTATATCACGCATTGGCTGTCGTCCATTTTCAGTATCAATAATAGATAATCGCCTGTGACCAAGCGCTATCAAATCATCAACAAAGGTGCCTCTTCCATCAGGACCTCTATGAGAAAGCGAGTCCATGCTTTTCCCTAAATTGATCATATAGAAAGAACCTATTTGATTAAATGCAAAAATTCCCGTAATTCCACACATATACGTTTCAGTTAATTAATACACTATTCAATGCGCCATTTATCTTTAGCTATTCTTCTTGTTGCTTTATTTTCCTTTGTGAGTTGTAAAAGTTCAAAAGTTGCTTCGACAAAACCAGAAAAAACCAAAACCAAGAAAGAACAAACAAAAGGAAAGATACATGAAAGTAACGAAAAAGCAGACAAAGTCATCAAAACAGCCAAGTCTTATGTAGGAACGCCTTATAAGTTTGGGGGGACCAGTAGGGCGGGAATGGATTGTTCTGGACTCATGTTGTTGTGTTTTAAAGAAGTTTCGATTACCTTACCTAGAACTTCTGCGGAGCAGAGTAAAGTAGGCACTGCTATTAAGTACGCTGATTTGAAACCAGGTGACCTTGTGTTTTTTACGGACAAAAAGGGTGGATCGAAGGTTGTTCATGCAGGCTTGGTAAGTAAAGTGAATGGTCCACGAGATGTCAAGTTCATTCATTCATCTACCAAGTTAGGTGTAGTAGAGAGCGATTTATATGTGAGTTACTACGAAAACATTTTAATCAAGGCGCGTAGGGTACTTTAGGTTCATTTGTTATAGATTTGTTTCATAAGGGGGATTAGCTCAGTTGGCTAGAGCGCTTGGCTGGCAGTCAAGAGGTCATCGGTTCGAGCCCGATATTCTCCACAATTTAGGGCAGGCATTTTAAAAAAGTATTTTTGTCAACTTCAATTTTATATTAAAGTTGCTGATTTATCCTTTTCATGGTTTTTCAACACCCATGAAAGCAGTACTGCGGATACATATTAGGTTCTATTCCAATAATTGTATCTAATATGGCATATCGAATTTGATGTTTATAATAAATTTGCATTAAATAGATTTTATCGTCTACTTTTTAGTACTTTAGCTTGAGTAAACACATACCTTGTGCCAGAATCTGTATTGTTTTAATTAACACTTTTCATGTCTAAGCTCAAAAATATCATCAAACAGCTGTCCACCAAGGATTATACAGCAATCTACGATTCTTTAATAAACAGTAACGCCGAGAAATCTGCCTATTTATTAAAATTCATGCGTGAGAAACAACTTTCGGATACGCGCATCATGGAAGAGTTAGAGGTGAACAACAATGCATATTATACCTTACGGTCTCGATTAAACCAGAAAATTGAAGAGTATCTTCTTCAAGAAATGGAAAGTCCGAGAACATCTCTGATTAAAAAAGTTGCAACGGTTCATGATATTATTTTTACAAAGAAACGTGCTATTGCAATCGCTTCTCTAAAAAAGTTGGAAAAAGAATTGTTGGATTATGATTTATCAAATGAATTAACAATCATATATAAAACATTAAAAAAACTGTTACTTAATTCCCCAGAAGATCATTTTAATTACTCTCAGTTATATAACCGCCACGTTGCATATATGCTTGCCTTAGATAAGGCAGAAGACATGCTTGGTAATTACTTTAAAAAATATGGAGAGTACTTTTTAACAGGCAGTGAAACAGACAAATTAGGTCTTGAATTATTGCAAAGTGAAATGAATAATATTGCGAATTTATACCAATCACACAGATTGTATGTATTCCAATCCTTCATTAATTTATTCCATGAACTAAAAATTAAGAAAGTTGCAAATCCAGAAATGGAGCAAACGTTTGAATCCATTCAAAATATTTTTGATCAATATTATTTAGATGCTATTTATTACCATTTAATTTTAGTGTTGGATTACCTGAAAGTTGAATATTATTCCATGGTAAACAACTCAACTGTTTTAAATAAATCAATTGACGACATAACTGAATCCATACCTATTTTCGTTTCTAATTATTCTTTGTACACTTTTTCGCCAGGCATTTTATTAGCTAAACAGAAACATTACATAGGTGACCGTACGGAGAAAATGATGTATGGTGATTCAAAAGAATTGTTTGAAGACTATGAAACCAACAAATTAAACCTTCCAGAATTTATTATTTATGTAAATTATAGAGCTTCTGGATGTTTCTTTGCTGAAAAGTATGACGAAGCTGCGAAGTATCTTAACAGCTTATTAAATGAGACATCTATTAAAAGATATCCGAATACGCTTTTAGAAATAAAATTATTTTTAGCACTACAATACACTCTTATCAAGGAGCATGATTTATTTAATCAGCTTGTAAATAGCATTCAGAGACAAATTAGACTATTGGGCAAGGATGAATGTCCGCATGCAGTAACGATTATTAAAATCTGCAAAACAGCACTTAATGAAGGTAAAAAAGGCAAAAAAGCCAAACTAACTCTATTAACTGAGAGACTAAGCTTGACTTTGCCAGCGTATTATTCGCCGTTTAATTATTTAGCATTAAATGAGAATTTTTATACTAAACTTTCAGAAGTTTAGTATAAAATCAAATCTTACGAAGATTATCTAAGGTTAAGGGCTTGTTAATGTATTTAACAATGTGCTTATTTTTCTTTGCTTTCATTAAATCCTGAGGATTTAATGAAGATGTAAGCATAATTACATTGCATTGATTCTTTATCAAATCAGACATTTTTTCAAATTCTTCTAAGAACTGAAAGCCATCCATTAGAGGCATATCAATATCTAGAAAAATCAAATCAGGCAAATACAATTCTATTGAACCTTTGGCTAATTTCTCAATATTCTTTAGAAATTCAATTGCACTTCTTGCGCCAGAGTGAACAAAGATATGCGTACATATCCCTGCCGCTTCAATCATCTTTTGATTAATTAAATTATCGATTTCATTATCATCCACCAACATGATTGAATGATATTTTGTCGCCACAGCCGTATCCGTATTTTTCATAGTAAAAATTTAAGTAATCAAATGTAATAAATATTATTAAATTCTATTCAATTTAAACGCAATAATTTAGAGATCAAACCGTATACCTTGCGCCAATGGGAGTGTATTTCCATAGTTAATTGTATTGGTTTGTCTACGCATGTAGGCTTTCCAACTATCTGAACCCGATTCTCTACCTCCACCAGTCTCTTTTTCTCCGCCAAAAGCGCCGCCAATTTCTGCGCCAGATGTTCCAATATTTACATTTGCAATACCACAATCGGAACCTTTATTGGAAAGAAATACCTCCATTTGATGCATGTTATTTGTAAATATTGCAGAAGATAAGCCTTGCCTTACATTATTATTTATTTTAATCGCTTCATGCACATCACCTTTATATTTGGTTACATACAATATAGGTGCAAATGTCTCTTCTTGCAAGGATGCGATATTAGATGTCGCTTCTAATATCGCAGGCATAACATACATTCCATTTTCAAAACCTGCAGGTTTGTATTTGGTACCTCCAGCAAGCAATATAGCTCCTTCCTTTTGTGCAAGAGCAATTCGTTGCTCAAACATATCCACTGCTGCAGGATCTATCAAAGGACCAACTAATGATTTTGAATCTAATGGGTTGCCAACGGTTAATTGTCCGTATATGTGCTTTAATTTTGCAAGGATGATATCGTACACTGAATCATGAACAATAAGCCTACGTGTAGTTGTGCAACGTTGACCAGCTGTACCTACTGCACCAAAAACAATAGCTCGAACAGCCATTTCTATATTTGAATTTTCAGTAACGATAATTGCATTATTGCCCCCCAGTTCCAATAATGTTTTACCCAGCCTGCCTGCGACTAACTTGTTCACTTTTTTGCCCATTGCTACAGAACCTGTTGCAGAAACCAGTGCCACGCGCTCATCCTCTGCCATCCAACTTCCTTGATCTGCTGCACCATGATATAGGGAGAAGATCCCTTCTGGCAATTTATTTTTAATCAATACGTTCGATACAATATGCTGGCACGCAATAGCAGATAATGGGGCTTTCTCAGAAGGTTTCCAAATACTCACATTACCACAAACTGCAGCAATAATCGCATTCCAAGACCACACAGCAGCGGGGAAATTAAAAGCAGAGATAATGCCTACAATTCCAAGTGGATGGTATTGTTCATACATTCTATGTTCTGGTCTTTCTGAATGCATAGTAAGACCATACAATTGTCTTGATAGGCCAACAGCAAAATCACAGACATCTATTATTTCTTGCGCTTCTCCCAAACCTTCTTGTAAGAGCTTTCCTGTTTCAATTGAAATCAATGTGCCAAGTTCTTCCTTTTGTAATCGGAACGCTTCACCAATTTGTCTAATAACTTCTCCTCTTTGAGGAGAAGGGACCGCTGACCAAATAATAAATGCTTTTTGAGCATCATCAATCAACTCGTCATATGTCTTTTTATCTGCGTATTCAACCTCTGCTAGCCTGCTATTATCTATGGGAGAATGTTTTACAAATGTATTATTGGATTTCCATTTTTTTGAAGTTGACAAAGCCGCACTATTGCGTTCTTCGATTTGAAAAACTTTTTTAATTGCTACAATTTTCTCCTGCTGATTCATTCTTTACTATACGGTTTTCATAAAAAAAGTGTTCCGAAGAACACTTTTTAATTATATATTTTTAAAGGAATAGGTTACTGCCAGCCCACTCCATAAAATTCTTTTTTTCCATTTGGATAAATACCTTCTATTAATATACCACCATTAGAAATAGATTCCAAAATACGGACCACATCATCTGGTGAAGCGACTGGCTTTTTGTCTATTGAAGTAATGATAAAACCTTCTCTTACACCGGCTTCTTTCAATCTACCACTGAAAATTTTAGCAACTTTAGCGCCTCCAGAAATCTCCAATACGCTCATCTCTCCCCCTGAAACAGGTTGTAAATCTGCGCCTAATTTCGATTTTACAGAATTGTCGTTTTTAGCCACAATTGCCATGTCACCCAATTTATTTTTTAAAACAACACTTGTTTCTTTAACATCCCCTTTGCGAATGTATTTAACTTTCAATTTGTCGCCAGGTCGATATCGGGCAACCACTTCTTGCAATTGAGATGTAGATCCAATAATAATATCATTGATTGATGTAACAATATCACCTTCTTTCAAACCACCTAAATCCGCAGCACTTCCTTGATTCACAGCACTAATATATACACCTGTAACAAAATCCAATGACTTTTCTTTTGACAGTGCGGGTGTCATGTCTTGAATCACTACGCCCAATAAACCTCTTTGCACTTGGCCGTAATTCATAATATCGTCAATCACTTTTTTAACAAGAGATACCGGCACGGCAAACGAGTAGCCCGCGTATGCGCCTGTCGGACTTGCAATAGCAGTATTAATACCAATCAATTCACCACGAAGATTCACAAGCGCACCTCCACTATTTCCTGGATTCACAACCGCGTCGGTTTGTAAAAAAGATTCGATTGCCATATTGTCTTTATCTCTCAATAAATTAATGCTTCGTGTTTTAGCACTGATTATACCAGCTGTAACAGTGGATGTTAGATTAAATGGATTGCCTACTGCAAGTACCCACTCCCCTACACGCACATTATCAGAATTGCCATATACCACAAAAGGCAAGTTTGCTTCGCCTTCAATCTTTATCAACGCTAAATCCGTTGTGGGGTCTGTGCCAATGAGCTTCGCATCGTAAGTGCGTTTGTCATTTAACACCACTTGAATTTTGGAAGCCTTTTCTACAACGTGATTATTGGTTACGATATACCCACCTGCTGTAACGATAACTCCTGAACCAGATGCTTCACGAGGTTGATTGCTCCCGCCATAGGGGTCGCCATAAAAATACTTGAACATTTCCTCGTCACGCGTGCTAGGTCTTGTCGTTTCAGCAATATAAGAGGTTTTAATATGCACTACGGCTGGTGTTGCTATTTCTGCCGCATGAATAAAGTTTAATCCATCTGGAACTGCCAATCCTGCAGTATCCGAATAACTCGCAAATGCAGCTTTCTGTTGCATTGCTTCTATAGATGTAAGCGTTTGATTGTTGGTAAAATACTGATAGCCTGTTAAAGCTACAATTCCTCCAAATATTGAGGACATTACGGCCAAAATGCCTATTTTCTTTAAGTTCATAGAGTAAGTTGTTAAACGTATCTGTATGCGAATGTATATATTGTTGAAGAAATTTCCTTCATATCGTATTCATTATAACGATTTGAAGAGGTTAATATTTTTACATAGTCATATTCATTTGTCTTTATTTTACTGAACCATCGCATGAATATTTCAACAAATCGGTTAATTTCTATGCCTGTACTAATACAAGAAGTGTTCCAAAAAAGTTTTATGAAAATAAAAGTACTCATACTGAATAAGATGAAAAAAAAATCCATTATAGTATTGCAAAATACAAAACAAACACTTAATATTGCATTCCCAATTCGGAGACACTCCTTCTTAGCTCAGCTGGTTAGAGCACATGACTGTTAATCATGGGGTCCTTGGTTCGAGCCCAAGAGAGGGAGCAAAAAGCCTTACTAAAATTTAGTAAGGCTTTTTATTTTTATGGCAAAAGTATACGTACTCTATTCTTATAAGATAGATAAATTCTACATAGGGCAATCAACCGATAATACTCAAAAGTTGTGGAGAGTCTCATGTTAATGAAACAAGAGCAAAAGTTATGGGGAATTTATAGGATATATCCAGTCTGGCATTCTTTTCTTTCCCGACATTTTCCCGACAATAAATAAACGGTCTTATTGCTCACCTACAAACAGCACAATCAATTTAAATACTTCTGTATACTTTGTTAATGGCAAGGTCTTGGCGATATCTTTCACGTCGTGATACGCAGTAATGCCGCCGAGTGTGTATATGAAAAAACAGGGAACATTGCGCTTGTAAAAAGGATAATGATCGGAGTTTGCTGCCTCCCCACGCATTTTTATAGCAGGCAAAAACTTTTCACGTTCATTAATAGCAACAAGCGTATTGTAAGCATTTTTAAAAACACTTCCATTCACAACCATAATGCCATCGTCGCCGGTGCCTAATAAATCTAAATTTATTAAAAAATGAATGGAGCCAAGTTCTATAGTAGGCTTGCGTACATAATAAGAAGAACCTATTAAGCCTGACTCCTCACCTGCAAAGGCAATGAATAACATGCTATACTTAGGTTTATACACGACATAATGATGTGCCAGCTCTAAGAGCATACTGACACCGCTCGCATTGTCATTTGCACCAGGGAAATAGGTTTTCTTTCCCAATGTACCCAAATGGTCGTAATGCGCAGAAATAACAATAAACGAATCCGGTTTTTCAGTTCCTTCAATCATGCCAATAACATTTCTGGCGATATGCTTGGGTTCAATTTTAGTATCTACGTCAAACGTTATTGTTTTTGTTTCTGTTGAAAATATACGTGTTAATACCTCAAATACGGGCGTACCAAATGATTGATCGGTAATGCTCATAGTTAACTTCCCATCTTGCAATTCAATGATTGCGGCTGCAGAATACAACTGTTTTAACAAATCGGTAGTAGATGCATTAAAATCTACCAGCAACTTTTTATTATAGACAACTACTAAATGTGTAACATCTTTTTTTAGAAAATCCGCCAACACCTTTTCATTTGTAAATACAAGCGTATCTAAATAATACACGGGGTATGTCCCCTTGCCAGAGCCACAACTTGGTCGTACAATAAAATCAATTCCAGGTTTGAAATGTGTTAGATTTGATTTCAACTTCATACTGCCCGCAAACATATTTACCCCATAGGAGAAGGATTGAAAATAGTCTTTGGTTTGAGGAACAAGTCCAATTTTTTGAAACTGTTGCGCAATGTATTCGGATGCTAGTTTGTCGCCTTCAAATGCGGTTCCTCTTCCATGAAACTTCTTTGACGTTAATTGCTTGATTGTTTGCTGCACGCGTTTTAAATCTTGTGCGACAGACAATAATTGTATGCATAGAAGAACGACAATACAGCCTATTTTCACCTTCATGTTTATTTGTTTTTATGAAACAGATAAAAAAGAATTTGAGCTAATATAATACCTAATGAATTTGCAAGTACATCATAGATGTCGGCCCCCCTATCGGGTATAAATTGCTGCATCCCTTCAATGGAGATTCCGAATAGAATTGTTGCGGTACATACAATCGCATAAACAATAAATTTATTTTTGTTGTTTCCGTTTGTATGCGATAAAAAATACGCTCTTAATGTGAGCCATGCAAATACACCAAAAATAAACATGTGTATGAGCTTATCGAACCTAAACAAGGAACTACTCGGCAATGATTTGCCAGGTGTTAAGGTTGCTATTAAAATAAATATTCCCCAAAGAATGGCAGGACCATAAACTTTGAGGAATGTTTTATTTAATGTGCGATTAAGCACCTATCAATGCAGTATAAGCAGCAACGTCCAATAACTGGTCTAAATCTGCTTTGTCTTTTAAAGAAACTTTAACAATCCATGCTTTACCGTATGGGTCGCTGTTTATCAATTCTGGTGCGGATTCTAAGGCAGCATTAAATTCCAATACTTCGCCACTTACAGGCATAAATAAATCAGAAACTGTTTTAACTGCTTCGATTGTACCAAAAATTTCTTCTTTAGAGATTGTTTGCCCAACGCTCGTAACATCTAAATACACAATATCGCCTAATTCCTTTTGAGCAAAATCTGTGATACCAACATATGCTACATCGCCTTCAACACGAACCCATTCGTGATCTTTGCTGTACTTTAATTCAGATGGAAAGTTCATACTCTTTTTTATGTTTAACACCCAAAAATACATTCTTTTTTGAAGAGAAGCAAAAACATGGATTTAAGACAAGGTAAATCGTATCTGTAAACCAATTGCAGTTGTTGCTCTTCTATAGGAAGAAGAAATTTTAGGGCTATTTATGGTGCGTTCAAAATACAGCATCATAGTTACACGTTGTGACACATTATAACTAACGGTTGGCTTAAATTGCACATTGGTATTACCAGCAGTAACAGTTGCATCTTCATCGAACTTGCGTTGATAGGTAATCATATCATTGATGGTAAAGTTTACCTGTATGTTTACTTCGTTTTTCAAATTCACTTTATTGCCACCGGTCAAGAATTTAGGAATGGCAATATTTGAACGCGCAAAACCAATCCCTACTTGCCATGCATTGTTATAACTTTCTGTAAGCTGCGCATTGGTTACGGACATATTTAATGTTCTGGATCGGCTATAGGTAAGTCTATACGACACTTTATTTTTAGTACGCACATTAAAGCCGACAAATGGCGCAAAGGACTCTGTTATTTGCACACCCGTAATAACGTATATTGGGACGAGTTGCCCACTAGCATTTGTAGAATCAGGCACCCTTCCTGTATCATAAAAATTACTGGTTGGTGTAATGTAGTTCGAATTGTAAATATTTTGGGAATTGTAAGTTCCGATTAAATATTGACTGGAATATTTATGTGATAAGGTAATGGATTGGAACCTCTTTGCCAAGGCTTTGATTTTTGCCAAACCCGTATAGTCGATTTGCCAACCAGGCAATGGGATTTTAGGAATACCACTTATGTTTACTTTGTTGGGATCTCCACCCGTGTAAGCCGCTAAGAAAGCCGGCAACAAAACCGATTGTGAATTTGGAGCATTCTCTTTGGCTGTCCCACCCAAACGATTGTCCATTATATTCCTATATTCTGTAAATCGTTGGTAATTTCTGGAAGAATTCGGATCTGAGGATCCAGAGACATGCTTATCAAAAGCTGTTAATATGGTAATCGTAGAAATGGAGAAATTGCCGCTAACGTTAGGGTTTTGAGAAGAAAAATTGCCAGTAGAATCAACTCTATACCATTCTGTATATCTCTTGCCTATTGTGTATTTTGCATCTAGTACAATTTTCAAATCTCGCGTGGGTTCTATATTTACTCTAAAAGTAAGATTCTTATTTGCGTTTTGAGTAAATTGATCATTCAGGTATTTCGACTTTGAAATTAATCCTGCATCAGATGCTGATGCATCCTTTCTTATGTCTGCATTTTGTGAGCCAAAAATGAAAGGTGTCATTACACCATCATCATGCCCAGAGAAACCCAGCATTTTAGGCGCATACATATATCCACCTATGCTGGTACTTCTTTCATATCCATAAGTTGCATTCGCATTTCGTATCATCATTAGGGTTTTAAACGCCAATTTTAATAGTGTACGATTGGGTGGTGGTGGTATGGTGTCTTTAGGATCTGGTTTTTTTAATGGAGGCTTTGGTTTTTTCATTTCCGTCAAAAACTTCGACTTGCTATACAGTTTATCAAGATCAATACGAGCATTCACTTGATTGTTTTGTTTGTTTTGAATTACGTTACCTAGGGAATCTTGCTGCCCCAAAGATCGGGCTGTCCAATTATACCCCGCTGTATAGGTATAGTCCACTGTTGTCCAATTCAACACTTTTACTTTATCAAGTGGTAATTTATAATTCACATTGTAATCTTGGCTAAACGTTTTAAGTCTACCCATTTTAAGTAAATTATCCTTAACCGTCTCTTTGTATGCTTTATCTCCAGGTGCCCTGTCTGGCTCATCAATAACCGCATAGGCATCTGCCCTATAGGTGGCAGTTAATGCTTTTGTCAAATTCCATAAGGCGGTATAATTACGATTAAAAGTAAAAGATTTTTGATAGATCGGATCTTGTGCTCTATTCTCAGGAACAGAGGTGAAGTATTGCGTTGTTGTCAATTTACGAACAAGGTCTCCTCTAAAAGAAAGTTGACTCGGCATCAGCGAAAAATTAAATTCTTTTAACAAAGGCGTAAATACCCCTTTATTTGCAGCCATTGATTTAAAAGGCGTATAACTTTTGGCAGCCTTAGAGAAATTATAGCCTAAACCACCCGTATAGTTTTTGTCTTCATATTTTTTAAAAACATAACTCGTTCGTTTGGTTTCATTGTATCCCAAAGAAACAGTTACATTTTCAATATCATAGAGATGCATTTTAGCACCAGGCTTAACCTTCGTCTTCTGCATATTTTGTAAGCTGATAGACTTGGTCATGGATTGGTCTATAATCAATTTCTTATACCCAGCAGGGTCGGCTTGACTATTGACCGACTGCTTCACCGACAAATCAGGGCTTAGTGGATCAAATTCTGGTGTGATCACTTTTCGATTAAAACCTAAATAAAGTGGAATTTTCATTCCCGTTTTACCTGGAATAAATTTATCCATAGCAAGGCTCGTATTCAAGCCATATTCAAGGGTATTCGCTCTTTCACGCTGCGATACTTTTTGATCTAAGGATCCAAAACCAGCAGACGTATAACGCAGTGATCCTCGTAATAATCCCAAATCTGCCAATTGCACATTTAATGTTGCTGCATACGCAATAGACGAATGACTCACAAAACCTGTGGCTCGCAACTCATCTGCCCATATACACAAACTCATTGGGGCAGTAGTTGTTCCTCCAAGAGGGTTTTTAATTCCAATCATAACTGCTACAACAGCCGACAGATCTGGATTTCCTACTACAGAAACATATTGCATATTTGCTAATTGTCGGGTAAACCCAACTTGCGTATTTGCGCCACTACTGTTGCGCATCACCTTTGTATCTACTAAATCATTGATACTAACATTAATGGTATTGGCTCCATTCCAAACAACATTTTCATCTACCGAATTAATGGGTCTAGTGAAATATAAAGGCACCTGAATTTCGTAGTAATTATTTGTGTAATCTGTACCCAAACGCAAGATGGCAAATGCTTGTCCATCGGGTATGTTTGCTTGAGATTCTGCGTGGATGAACATCTCTACATTTTTATAGTTCATCAGATTCAAATTTACATTTTTATATGCTGCACGCGTTGACCCTTTTTGCAAGTCTTGAATACACAAGCGTATCGATTGTTCATTTGTTCTTCTTGTAACAACTGATGTTGCATCATAATCTCTGTTAAAGCCTGGAGGCAATACATAAGGAGTAGTATTGCCATTTGACGTACTGTTGTCTTCCACATTTACAACAGAAATATCAATCACAGATTCGTCTATACGTGGATTAACAATACCTCCATTAAGATCATTTAATAAATAAGGTCTCCATTGGTTTGCTACTAATTGAAATTGAGCCATACGCAAAACAACTGGCGTTTCAAATCCCGTAACATAGGTACGCATCCATTTTATAGATTTATATCCATCAATATTGCCATACGTTGAAGTCGGTGTTCGAATTGGGATACGGAACTGATACCAGGTAACCGTATCCGTTTTGGATTTATCCGCTGGTGTAACTACATACTCGCGTGAACCTACGATGTTATTTTGACCTATTACAAATTTGGATTTATCAATATCTATAATGTACTCATAATATTCTTCCAGGGTATTTAAATTGTTGTCTTGATTTAAATCTTCGTTGTCTGGATAACTCGTACTTGACGGCGTGATGCTTGCGCCTGCATTTATGGGGGAATTATTCTGTGTTAAATTATACGATTTGTAACGTTGTAGAATGGTCAGATTTGCTGCGTTTTGCCCTTCTCCCAAATAATATTTAAAGTTATCTGCGCTTATATCGCTACTAATTTCTGCATACGCGTTGGGGCTTACCTTAGCTTTTATTAGAGCAGCCCGAGTTGAAAAAGTGTCTAATTCAGCAAGATCATTTAAACCATCCAAACCTACATCTTGGTTTGGCCTTGAACTTGGATTGTTGTCGAAAGCATTGGTAATATATTGCCTAGTCGTAACACGCCCCCATGTTGTACCTATTGTACCCGTGTTTGACCCATCTGGAGATAATCCATTTTCAAACGATTGCAAATTGTCTGGCAATACGTCTTCAGAGATGTTTCCTAAATTAAACCTTAACGTGCCTTTCTGTGTTACATCAAATGGTTTTCCATCGATATCTGTATGGCCGTCGGCAGTATTCATAAACGGACTTAACAACCAAAACTCAATGTATTGAATGTTTGCATTGTCAAAGTCAATGTTATTTTTGATTGCTTTGGTCATTCCACCCCAGTTCGTTTTGGGGTCTTTTAATGTTCCATCTACATTTAAGTTGTCACTATAATTATACGAACCTCTTTCTGAAGGATAGTACGCTAAGTCGATTGTCGGAATGTTTGTTACCGCAACATTCACATCTTGCTGAGGGAATAATTCCTTTTGAGTAATGTTTCTTTCAAAATGGTTGGTGATTTTATCATAGCTCAAATAATCGGGCAAGCCGTTATTGGATCGATAAAAAATATTATCAATATTATACCAAGCCAAACGTGCACGTTTAAAGCCATTTATCAATTTTGTTGAGTCGCCGTTAGCACCAATTAAACCTTTAGGTGTTGCTGCAATTACCCACGTTAGTGGAGAGCGTGTTAAGTCATAGGGGGTTTTAGCTCCTTCAAAATCATCAATAAATGCAATACCACCTTCGCCACCGCCATTTTTATCCAACACTTTATTGTAGCCAGGTAAAAACTGTGCAAATTCTCCTTGAAAACTAATGTTTGAAGGTGCTTTTGTAGATACTACGGGTAATAAATCAACCGCACGTGTCAACAAACGCGAGTTGGCTTTAACATTTGCATCTAAGCCCCAAATGGTATTGGCTGCGGGTTCGTCTCCAATATTTACACGCGTTATATTCGGCGCTTCATTTGAATGCAACATGGTACCCCCAAGTAAAATATTTTCATTTACTTGATAATCCAAACGTGTCCCTAAAAATGATTTTCGTCTAAAGTTAAATAAATCTTGTTTTTCAAATCGAATGCGTATTTCTTGTCCAGATGCAAGAATATTTTCATTCAGAATTTTAATTCTACCTAAGTTATAATCTACCGTATAATCAGAACCTTCCGTTAGGGTTGTACTCCCAGCAATAACAACAACAGAACCTTGCGCCACATTTATTCCCGGCAAAACAATTTCACTTGCTGTACCGGCAGTATATCGACCATTAAAATAAAACTTATCCTTACTTGCGACTTGTTGTGCATCCGATTGGGTTGAATCATACAATTCGGAGTATACATATTTCTTTTTAAATGCTTCTTCACTTGGTAAAAATTTACTGTTTAGATTTGAACCAAAAGGCTCAAGTACAGGAAATATAATTCGACCATTTCGAGAATCAACTGTAAGCCCTTCTACATAATCGAAATTACCATCGGGTGAGGGGTCATTGTTTGGATTCAAATAATCTAAGCCACACAAGCGCAGCAAGGGTACATTTGCCGTGTTTTGACCCTCTTGCAAATTAGGCACGTCATTACCTGTAGCATCATCCTTGTAAATAATTCTAAATTGAAAATTGTCGCGTTGTATTTGTGTAACACCCAATTGATAAATATTTTTCATCATCAAGTTCCAGGTAGGTAACCGCGTTTTTACAAATGGTGGCTTTATCATTTTTGCAATGATTAAGCTGTCATTTGGCACATCAGATAAGGCGTCGGTCAATTCTCCTACACTATAGTTTTGATCATTATAGATATACTGGTAGGCAACCAAAATTGCTTCATCGTCATTGATCGTGGATTGTAAAGTGATGTATCCCAATTGTGGATTGAATGTAAATTCCGATGGCTGTAATTTACGTGCACTTTTTAAATACGTATAATCGGTTCCGTCTTGCAAATTAAGAGGTGCAGAACTTACATCAGCACTTAGCGTAACTGGATTTCTAAATTGCGTAACTGGGTTTGGTCCATTGTACAGATTATTTATAGTATTGTACGGAGCAATATCTTTCTTGCCAGGAGTCTTTAAGTTTGTACGATAAATAGAATCATTTTCACCCAAATCCATATAGCCAACTACCCCACGTAGATTGGAAGTTGTATTGTTTCTATTGGTAACATAAACATCTACACGCGTAACCTGTACATTTGAAATAATAGTTGGACTTGTCTTAAGCGATTGCTCGTAGTGTTCTCTAAAAAATTGCCCTAAGAAAAAGTGACGATTCTTTTCATACGCATCTGCTTTAATTTCAAATGTTCTACCTTGCCCGCCACTGCCAATTTTAATTTCATCCATTTTACCATCTTGCCTAGCAGCAACAGCGGTAACAGTTAATCGACCAAATTTTAATTTGGTTTTAAATCCAAATAAATTTTGTGGCCCAGTCATTAAAGAAGAATTCAAAGGCATATTGATACGCCCTACTTCAATGGCTTGAATGATGTCTTCTTCAAACGCTGTATATTGAATTTTTACACTATTCTGAAATTCGAATGCAGCTTTGGTATCCCAGTTAACCGTTAGTTTCAACTTCTCACCAACTTTACCAATTACATTCATACTGATTTGTTGGTCGAAATCAAACAAGCCATTACGTTGCTGTTTAATCGGCAAAGACGGGTTGTTGACACGTTGCCAACGACCTGCAAAGTCTAGCGTAACCAAACCACTCGGACGAATATCTACATAGTTACTACCAAACGGACCTTCTAATCCTTTTATGTGTTTTGTAAAGCCGAATGGCTTGCCAGCTTTATTTTCTCTTGGATTTTCAATGGCTTCGTTGCCTTTATTTTGCCAATAATCGCGCAACATTTGTTTGTTCTTGTAATTATAGAACTCTTCAAATGTTAAGAAGGTTTGCGTGCGGTATTCCTTGTCCCCAATTTTCTCTCTTACAATATAATTTCCAGTAGCGGTATCGAGCTCAACCTCTTCTTTTATATTATCTGGATTTTCCAAATCCATTGGAGAACGATTCGTTTTATTGGTATACGGGTCTCCCAAACGGTCATCTAATTCGTTAGTTGGTCTACGCGATCTTTTCCGTTGAGTACTATCTTCAGGAGTTAAAAATTTCTTGAACGAACGGATAGAACGATATTGTGGACTAGACAATGCAGCCCAAAACACAAAAAATAGGGAGAGCCCTAATGTCGACAGTATGGTAAATTTCCTTAAGTTCACTGAGGGATGATCAAGACATTTTTAAAGCCTGTTTTATCAGGTCTTCTAGTGTTAATTGATTTGAATTGTTTTTTAAAATCGCATCTAGGTTCTTTTCTGCAATTGCTTTTGTAAAACCTAGCGTTACCAAGGCAGTTAACGCCTCAGAACGTATACTATTGTGCGATATTGAAAAATTCTGTTTAGAATCTGTAGAAGAAAGCATATATTCTTTCTTCATCTTATCCTTTAACTCTAAAATTACTCGCTGTGCTGTTTTAGCTCCTATTCCTTTGACTCCTTGAATGGTACGCACATCCTCGTTAACGATTGCGTCCCGAACTTCAGATGGGTTTAAAGAAGATAACATTACTAAGGCTGTCCCTGGACCAATACCACTTATTGAAATCAAGTGCATAAATACTTCCTTTTCAAGTAAATCCGCAAATCCAAAAAGTGTATGCGCATCTTCTTTGATGTGTAAAAATGTATGCACTTTAACTTTCTCAAGATCTTTTACTTGGGTGTAGGTATATAGCGAAATTCGTATTTGATAACCAAGACCTTGCACATCAACCACGATATAGGTTGGATCCTTATGTGCTAATTTGCCCTCTATATAAGCAATCATAAATTTATTTTATTGTTGTGAGATTGTGAATCAACAACAGCAATCGCCACCATGTTTACGATTTCACGTACGGAGGAGCCCAGTTGTAAAATATGTACGGGTTTTGCCATTCCCATCAATAATGGTCCAATTGCTTCCATACCACCTACTTCTTGCAATAATTTGTATGCTATATTACCAGATGTTAAGGCAGGAAATACAAATGTATTTGCCCCATCTTTAGCTAATGCGCTAAAAGGATACATTTCTTGTTGCAAGTGCGTATCTACCGCCACGTTTGCCTGAATATCGCCATCTATAATTAAATCTGGATACTTCTCTTTTGCGAATTTTGTTGCTTTAGCAACCTTTTCAGGTACTTCACCCGCATTTGAACCGAAATTAGAATACGACAACATGGCTATGCGCGGTTCGAAACCAAAAAACTTCACACCTCTAGCTGTTACCCCAACAATATCTACCAACTCTTCTGCCGTAGGATTCATGTTGACGGTTGTGTCCGAAAAGAAATATACGCCTTTATCGTTGCTTAGAATATACATCCCTGCAACACGTTTAATTCCTTCTTCCACACCAATTACTTGTAATGCAGGCTTAATCGTTTCTGCATATTCTTGGGTTAATCCTGATATAAAAGCATCCGCTTCACCTGTCTCTACCATCATTGCACCGTAATAATTACGATTGCGCATTAAGGTGCGACCCATTTCTGCAGTTATTCCTTTACGACTTCTTTTTCTATGCAAAATATTGCCAAACACAATACGCTTTTCTTTTTCTTCAAACGGATCAACAATTTTATAATTTTTAATTGTTAGCGCATGTTCAACAATTAAGTGCTCAATCTTCTCTGCATTGCCTAATAATATAGGGAACGCAATCCCCTCATTTGCTAAAATTTGAGCTGCTTTTAAAATTTTAAGATTATCCGCTTCAGCAAATACCACTCTTTTAGGAGCTTGTTTTGCTTGTGTTATGATGCGAGACATTAAACGTTGATCAATGCCAATACGCTGAAGCAATTCTACTTCATACGCAGCCCAATCTTCAATGTGTTTTTTTGCTACGCCACTGTCCATCGCTGCCTTGGCTACAGCGGGGGATATGGTTGTAATCAAACGTGGGTCTAAGGGTTTCGGAATTAAGTAATATTTACCGAAAGAAATTTTATTGTCATCGTAGGATTTATTTACACTATCAGGCACCATTTCTTTAGCAAGATTTGCAATTGCATACACAGCTGCTAATTTCATTGCTTCATTAATCTCTGTTGCACGCACATCCAATGCACCTCTGAAAATATATGGAAAGCCTAATACATTATTTACTTGATTGGGATAATCAGATCTGCCCGTAGCCATAATTACATCAGGGCGAGTTTGTATCGCTAGTTCATAATCAATTTCAGGTGTAGGGTTTGCAAGTGCAAAAACAATCGGATCTTTTGCCATTGTCATCAGAGCTTCAGGCTTTAAAATATTGCCTGCCGATAAACCCACAAATACATCTGCGCCAGGCAATGCGTCGGCTAGGGTATTCAAATCTCTATCCGTGGCAAATTCTAATTGAGATACATCAAGGTCTGGACGGTCTTTACGCAACACTCCTTTAATATCGCACATAACGATATTTTCAGAACGCACACCAATGTGCTTGTATAATCGGGTGCATGAAATTGCAGCAGCACCTGCACCACTTATTACAATTTTTATCTCATTAATATTTTTACCTACAACTTCAAGTGCATTTATTAAAGCAGCCGAAGAAATAATGGCCGTGCCGTGTTGGTCGTCATGCATTACCGGAATGCTCATTCGCTTACGCAACTCTTGCTCAATCACAAAACACTCTGGGGCTTTAATATCTTCCAGATTAATTCCACCAAAAGTTGGCTCAAGAGACTCCACAATTTTAATAAACTGTTCCGGATCTTCACAGTTAATTTCTAAATCAAAAACATCAATACCTGCGAATTTTTTAAACAAAACGCCCTTGCCTTCCATTACAGGCTTTGATGCATCCGGACCAATATTGCCTAATCCTAAAACAGCGGTACCATTTGTTATTACCGCAACAAGATTTCCTTTGGCAGTGTATTTATATACATTTTCTTTATCCGCAACAATCTCTTTGCATGGCTCTGCAACTCCAGGAGAATAAGCCAATGCCAGATCTAATTGCGAACTCAACGTTTTCGTTGGAACAACTTCAATCTTACCAGGCTTACCTTGCATGTGGTAATTCAATGCATCTTCTCTGTTTATTGACATTCGTGCTATGAGTTGTTTTGTATTAAAAAATGCATCCTATTCGACAAAATACCTATTAGTTTAAAATGAGTTTTTGTCCAACTTTAATGCTATTGGATGTTAACCCGTTTAATTTTTTTATTTTATCGACTGTTACTCCTGGGAATTTTTGTGATATCGTCCACAAACTATCTCCCGACCGCACGTAGTATACACTAGGTGTAGAATTTGTTGTTGAAGATGTGGACTTTGTTGTTGACGATGAAGTTTTTGCAGTCGAAACAGAACTGTTTGTAGTTGTATGTCCACTTCCCTTTTTATATATCACCAGTCGTTGACCTACGTGAATTGTATTTGAGGATAGTTTATTCCATCGTTTTATATCGGCAAGATATACCTGATTTTTAGAGGCAATTGTCCCTAATACATCTCCACTTTTAACGGTATAATATACTTTTTGCAAATTTGTTGTTGAACTGCTACTGCTGCTACTCGAACTAGATGTTGTTCGTACAGCACTTGTAGCCACGCCAGCCCGAGGAACTTCTTTGCTGCAGGCATCTAAAATATCAATTCTATTTAAATAAAATTGCGCCATTTTATCAACGGGCACTTTTATTTTATATGCATATGCACCATTCAATATCCCTCTTCTCAAAGCTGGATTCAAATCGCGCATATCGTCCGAACAAATGTTTAATAATTCACTAAACGTATAAATATCAAAATATTGGTTAACCGTAATTGTATCAAAAGCGATTGGATATTCTAATGAATCCGCAACAATATTATGATCCGCCATGTGATTCATAATGTATGTCAAAGCCACAAACTGCGGTACATAACTACGTGTTTCTTTAGGCAAGAAATCATATATCTGCCAAAAGGTTTCTTTGTATCCAGACCTTCTAATTGCTCTACGCACATTGCCCGGACCGCAGTTATAGGATGCAAGCGCTAATTCCCAATCATTAAACGTACGATGCAATGCGGATAAATACTTGCATGCAGCAACGGTTGCCTTTTCTGGATCTAAGCGTTCATCGATAAATTCATCTTGTTTCAAACCAAATTCTTTACCTGTAAAGGTCATAAATTGCCACAAGCCTGCCGCACCAGCAGGTGATACAGCTTTCGCATTTAATCCAGATTCAACGATGGCCAAATATTTAATCTCCTCCGGCACATTTTGGGATTTCAATATCTCTTCAAACATGGGGAAATAGATACGCTTTCTACGTTCCATTACCAGGGCATAGCGCGCATTTCGAACAGAAAAATAATTAATAAAGCCTTTTATTTTAGAATTAAAAACCAAAGGAACTTCATTTTGTAAAGCTTTCAAACGCTTTGCAATAATTTCATCCTCGGTTGGTTGCGCAGGCAAAGCACGAGCAGCTTCTTCAAATTTCTCGGCGTCAATAATTGTTGAATCGCTTGAAGTAACGACACTTGTTGAATCCATTTGAGCATGCACCGACGATACATTCATTAAATAAATGAATGTGAAAAATAAACAAACCGATACTGCTTTACAGATTCTTCTTATCATTCTGATTTATTAAATAGTTTGAAAATGCCAATAATTTTGCTTCTTCAAATTCTTTTCCCATTAGCTGCAACCCAATAGCTAAGCCTTGCGCATCTTTTCCGTTGGGAATTGAAATGGCGGGTATACCTGCTAAATTAGCATGCACTGTAAATATATCTGCTAAATACATTGCTAGTGGATCTGCTGTGTGATCACCAATCTTAAATGCAGTTGTTGTTGTTGTTGGTAACAACATGAAATCGTACTCCGATAATAGTTTTTCTGTATACTCTCTTATTAAACGACGAACCTTCTGTGCTTTCGTATAATACGCATCATAAAATCCTGCACTTAATACAAAAGTACCTAACATGATACGTTTTTTAACCTCTTTACCAAACCCTTCGGAACGGGTTTTTTTATACATGGATTCTAGATCCGTTGCGTTTGAACTTCTATAGCCATATTTAACGCCATCAAAACGAGACAAATTTGAACTCGCTTCAGCAGTTGTTAATATATAATAGGTAGGAAGAATATAATCCAATAAGGGAAATTCTACAGCCTCAACAGTATGTCCATCTTGAATCAATTGGTCAATTCTATGTTGAGTTGCTTCTCGAATTTCTTTTGCTACCGCATCGGATGAAACAGCTTCTTTTAAATAACAAATTTTAGCTTTCCCAGTAAACGACAGTTCTGAAGAATATTTAGGTACTGGCTTAGAAGAAACCGTACTATCGAAATCATCGTAGCCTGCAATCACTTCCAACATC
The DNA here is from genome assembly GCF_937863595.1 of uncultured Cytophaga sp. Classification (GTDB taxonomy): domain Bacteria; phylum Bacteroidota; class Bacteroidia; order Cytophagales; family Cytophagaceae; genus Cytophaga. Next base: position 2,929 of record NZ_CALMGQ010000187.1, on the reverse strand, counting down.
AATGCTGTATCTTCAATGCTTCTAGCCATGATACCTATTGAGTCAAAAGACGAAGCATAAGCGATAAGCCCATATCTAGAAATTCTAGAATAGGTAGGTTTAAACCCAATTATATCGCAGAATGCGGCAGGTTGACGGACAGAACCACCTGTATCTGAACCTAAAGAAACCAAGCATGTATCCGCCTGTACACCAACAGCAGAGCCCCCTGAGGAACCACCAGGCACACGCGAATTGTCTATATCATTTCTTACGGGACCAAATGCAGAATTCTCATTTGATGAACCCATTGCAAATTCATCACAACTCTGACGACCAATAATGATAGCGTCTTCGTTAATAATTCGTTCAACAGCAGTGCCATTAAATTGAGAAATGAAACCCTTTAAAATATTACTTGAGGCTTGTAATCCGTGGTCTTTATGACATAACACATCTTTTAAGCCTACAACCATTCCGGCTAATTTACCTGCAGTTCCAGCCTTAATTTTAGCGTCAACAATATCAGCCGTAGCCAATGCTTCTTGCGCATATACTTCTACATAAGCATTTAAATGTGCTTTAGCTTCAATATTTCTAAGATAGTATTCAGTTAGAGAACGGCACGTAATAGCACCCCCGGAAAGGTCTTTCCGAATTTCTTGTAGAGAATTATAACGTTTCAATGTTAATCTTTTTTTGTGTCGTCGTTGATACCGTCTTCAATTTCTTTCTTTACTTCTTTGCTGGCATCTTTGAATTCACGTATTCCGCGACCAAGACCACGAGCAAGTTCAGGTATCTTTTTACCACCAAACATAAAAACCACTAAAACGGCAATTATAATCCATTCTGTAGGTCCAATATTGCCAAGAAATAGCAATGTGCAAATAGTTAACGTCATGATTGTTAGAGGATTTTCGTATACCTAACAAAGATAGGAAAATATAACAAGAAAGGGAAAGATAAACTTGGATTGAATAGATAGTTTAGCGTTTTCGAAGCCAAAGTTCAGGATTTAACTTCGCTTCATTTTTCCAAATTTGGAATTGCAATTCGCTTTCGCCCTCTTTATTTGTGTAAACGGAGCCAATACTTTGCTTCACAGAAACCTCTTCCCCCGTAGTTACATTGACTTGTCGCAGTTTCGCATACACTGTAAAATACTCCCCGTGTTGTATCATTACAATTTTATGCATGCCTGGCACTTCAGCAACGGTAATTACTTTCCCCCCAAATACTGCCTTAACATCTTCATTTTGAACAGTTAATATGTCAACCCCCAAATTATCTACAAATACGCCTTTTAAAACAGGATGTGATTGTCTGCCAAAATGATTGGTGACTCTTCCATTTTGTACTGGCCAAGGCAATTTCCCCATATTGCCAGCAAAGCTGCTAGACAGTAGTACACTTTTTTCAGCAGTGGCTTTATTGGTAGAACTTGTAGAGACTTTTGCTTTTTCAACTGCCTTTTTACGTTCGGCAGCAATTAAATCTTTAATTAATTTTTGAAGCTTTTCTTCTGCTTTTTTGGATTCAACTAAATCTTTTTTAAGTTTTTCTTCTTTAGAGGCCAATTGCTTTAAAACTGTATTTTGTTCGTTTTTGGTAACCGTTAAGTTTTCTGTCTCCTTCGTTTTCGCCAAAATTAAACCCGATTTTTCTGCTTGTTTCTCTGCCAACATACGCTCATAAGACTTCATTGCCAAGGCTACATTTTGAATTTCTTCCAATTGATACGTACGCGCATGGGCGTACTGTTTGAAATAACTATTGCGACGAAGCATTTGTCCAATATTATCTGCGGATAAAATATGAATGAGTTTATCATATCCATTCATATGCTTATATCCCAAATAAATTAATTGTGCATATTCTTCTTTCAATCCTTTCAAATCTTCCTCAAGTGCTTGTACAATCATTTTTTGAACAACAATTTCTTGTTCTAACAAGCTTACTTCAGCAGACATCGAATGGATTACGGTTTCGCGTCGTTCAATTTGATCGTTCAATAAATTTAGCTGACTCAAAGTAGCTGTTTTTTGCTCCTTTGTTTCTTCTAAAACTTTAGACGTCTCTTTTATTTTTTTCAGGTTATTGTCGCGTTCACGCTCAAGATCTTTACGACTTTTTTTCTGTGCAACGGTTGTCGTAATCACAATAAAAAGCAATCCCAATACCGCTAGATATTTGATGTTATTTTTCACTGTATTTTTTAGGAATATTAAATGGAAAATTAAGAGGCTTTGTTGTGAACTCTAGTTTATTATGCGTCAGTACCAATAGAGACGATTGCTTTTTCTCATCTTTTATATAATCAATTTTCATCGTGCATATAGAAGGAACTAATATAGAATCTGCAATCATAAAATTGCTGTATAGCACATTTGTTCTTGCATGTGTAATTACATCCTCAATCAATACCTTTTCAACTTTAAGATTATCAAATCGAATAAAACTTTCTATTGTAAGATTGTCCTTATGTTGATTTAAAATAAAACAACTCTCATTTCTTGTAATATGATCAATCTTTTTATTGTAATCAATGAGCAAATCACCAACCATCAAATTTTGAATGTTTTCGTAAGTCAAATTAGATTGAATAATACTTTGCAAATAATTCAAATCATAACTATATGATTCATTTTTCATTTTATCAAGAACAAATACTGAATCTGGCCTCAAGAGTCCGCGTACTCCCTCAACACCTGCCTTACCAATACTTGCCCAAATAACGCTGTCCTTTTTAATTCTAAGCGTCATTGCATATTGATCCGCATTTACACCATCTGAAAACTCAATTTTTGTCTTAGTAGTAAGATATTCAAATACAGTTTTACTTGGTTTGAATTCACTTGTTAGTGTATCTTCTATAATTGCATCATGACTTAATGCAGGCATTTTCTTACAAGAAAGATGTAAGAAAGAAATTGCTACCATAAGCAAT
>NZ_CALMGQ010000186.1 GCF_937863595.1 uncultured Cytophaga sp. | reverse complement strand
TGACCGCGATAAACGCAACGGCTAGCCGTTGCGTTTATTAATTGAATCTAAGAAAACAATAAATTCGTATTAATTAAAAATTACTTAAGCACTTTACCATCTGCCATGGGCATTTCATCCAATGCAATTTTAACCAAATCATAGAGAGACCAAATACCTAATCCGCCCAATGTTATAAATTGTAAAATCCATGATCTATATCCCATTATAAAACGGTGCCCTCCGGCGAAACCTAAAAATAAACATACAATATACATACGCTTCTTAGATTGAACCTGTGGATTTTTAATATAATAGGGTAGATTCATTATTTTTTTAAACATATTTTTTAATGTGCTACAATACAGCGTTCCTCAATGAGTATTTCCGAAATACTTTCTTCTGTAATGGGAGCTTCATGAATTTTCTGAAGTTCATTTTTGTAAAAATCTTTCATTTGTTTGCGCTTCAACGCATCCATGAAATTTTTCACTTCTTCTTTTGTTTCAAGAATTAATCCCGGCACTTTTTTCAGCTTATCCGATTGGTCCTTTGAAACCATCGTAAAATAAGATGTATTGGTATGCCTAACCGTTGATGTATATACATTTTCAGCGATTATTTTTATTCCAATAACCATGGAACTATTACCAACATAATGTACCGTTGCAATAACGGCTACCAACTCTCCTACTTCAATGGGTTGTAAAAAATCAACCGTATCCACGGATACCGTCACACAATAACCAGAGGAATGTTTTGATGCACATGCAAAGGCTACTTTATCCATTAATGATAATAATATCCCCCCATGTATTTTACCTCCGAAGTTTGCATAAGAAGGTATCATTAATTCTGTAATGGTTGTTTGTGAAAAACGAACCGTGCGATACATTCCTTTGTCTTCAGTCATATTATTTCAATCTTTTTTCCAATTCAATTTTCACATCATCTAGGGATGCAAGTAATTGATCGTAAGATTTAATTACAAAGTATTTTTCTTGAAAACGATTTTTGACATAAGGTGTATCCATTATAATGGATACATTATGATCATATTTGGGAACCCCAGCATTTAATGCATATGAAGCTTCATTTCTTGACGTAATCATATGTGCACCATAAATACGTAATGATTTATTTACATCAATCAAGCCGTATTGAATGGTGTGCCAATAAACTCTTTTTAAATACAAAATTGCTTTCGTATCGTTAATATTTTCAAGGGCTAATTCGCCTAATTTTTCAAGATATAAACAATAATTTGGGAGATATAATAATGAAGTATGGCCAAATACATCATGAAAAATATCGTATTCATCTTCCATTTTATCTACCTGATCCATGCTACGCACCCATGTTCTGCAAGGATATAATTTATCTGCAAGCATACTTATAAATTTTGTATCATCAACCATATCTTCCAATGGTACAATTCTCCAATCAGTATGTTTTGAAAGGTGTTCATTAATTTCATCAACATCGGGTACTCTATCTCCTGGCAAACCAATTGTTCGAATTCCTAACATGACAGAATCGTCAGCAACATCTCCTAAAAAATTTAGAACTCTACTATATGCAGTAGCCCAAATTTTATTTTCTTGTTCGGTATATTTATGAATCTGTTCCATCTAATGAAATTATATTTACGCCCAAATTTAAGAAATTGAAGTGGATTTACAGCACAATTCAAAGCTGTGAATCATAAAACCCACTATTTCAACACATTTTAATTTTTAAACAGATGATATGTACAATTATTATAAAATTGTATCTTTATAACGAATCACTTTTGTTTTTATGACTTTTAAACGACTTTTTAAAGAAAGCTTTTTTGTAATGGCTTGGATAATGGCATTTATTTGGGCTATTTCTACTATTAACATCAATGCAGAGATTCTAAGTCCAATTTCCGATGCCTTTAAAGATTTCGAAACCACAGATATTTATTTTTCCAATTTCAAAGAAAACGATGAAGTTGAAAATAACATCGTATTAGTAAATATTGGAAAATTAAATAGAGCAGGATTAGCGGACTTAATAAATATTTTAAATGAATTTGAACCAAAAGTAATTGGAATCGATGCTTTTTTTCGAAAGAAAAATGATCCTCAATTAGATTCCGCACTTTCTCAAGCATTCTCACGAACAAAAAATCTAGTTTTAGTCTCCGAATTGATCGAAAACGACACTACAAATAATGTAGATACTGTTAACTATTCAAATAGACTTTTCATGCAATACGCGCGAGCTGGCTTTGCAGACATGATCGCACAGGGAAAAAACAGCTTAAATACTGCTCGTGATTGTATACCAAAAGAAATATATAACAATGATACACTCTTATCGTTTCCATCAATGCTTGTGCGTATTTACGCCCCAGAAAAATTGGAAAGATATTTAGCCCGAAATAATGATGTCGAGACCATCAATTATGTTGGCAATATCAATATTCATACAGAAGGTAGCACTGTAAATTCCAAAAATGTGTTTACTGCATTGGATTGGTATGAAGTGTTGGAAAAAAAATTCACACCCGAGACAATTAAAGGGAAAATTGTGATTTTGGGCTATATGGGTGATGAAATTGGACAAAATAACTGGCAAGATAAATTTTGCACACCCTTAAACAGTCAATATGTTGGCAGAACAGCTCCAGACATGTATGGAGTAGTCGTTCACGCAAATATTGCATCGATGATTTTAAAAGAGAAATACATTGATGATATTCCTGAGTGGTTAAATTGGTCTTTTACGCTATTTCTAATTTTTATAATGATCTGGGGATTTAATTGGCTGTTTTTAAATTCTGCCGAATTGTGGGATGGCATAAACATGATTTTGTCCGTTATTGGCGTTCTTTTAATTTCCGTATTTATGGTCATTATTTTTCATATATATGGTTATAGAATTGACATTACACTTGCTTCCGTGGCATTATTATTGTCTGGAAATCTTGTAGAAATATATTGGGGTATTATAAGACCACTTTATATGGGAACAAAAGAAAAAGTTGTATATTTGAAACACAAAAATCATAAAGACAAAACGTTATGAAAAGATTATCACTTTTACTCGTATTATTTATCACTTCATTTTTATCTTTTGCACAAGATGAAATTTTCAAAGTACTTATAACAAAAGGTGCTAATAAAGTAATTGTTTCCTCTTCTACTACTCCTCAAGATTTAATTGTTGGGAAAAAAATATATGGAACAGACAAAATTGTTGTAGCAAGTGGAGCCTACTTAGGCTTGTCCCATAAAAGTGGAAAAACGATTGAGTTGAAAACTGCAGGGACATATGAGGTATCTAAATTAGTAGAACAAGTATCTTCTCAAAATGCGAGTGTAAGTTCTAAATACGTTAATTATATTGCCGGACAAATGACTGCAGACAACGAAGATCTTGCTGCCAACAGATATAAGCATATGGCTGTAACAGGGTCGGTAGAAAGATCTACAGATAAAATTAAACCCTTCGCGCCTAGCCAAGCAGTTGTTTTAGACGAATTAATTATCCTTAAATGGAATAAGGTTAAAGTTGGCAAAGACGTTGCTAATACTTATGTAGTAACATTTATGAATATGTTTGATGAAACTATAGTAGAGAAAGAAACAACAGATACACAACTAGTAATTGATCTATCAAAACTTAATTTCAAAATAGAAAAAAATATTGTTTGGACGGTTAAAGTAAAAGAATCCCCAACAGTAAAATCTGACAAATACAATCTTCAATATGTAAGTGATGATACGAAAGCAGTTGAATTGCACGACCAATTTATAGATTTAAAGAACGAACTTCCTGAAGAAACCGCCTTAAATAAATTATTGTATGCTTCTTTTTTTGCAGACCATAAATTGACATTAAATGCAATGGCATATTATGAAGAAGCAATTGCTATTGAGCCTGAAGTAGAGATTTTTAAAATTCTTTATGGTAAATATCTTATTGAGTCTGGCATTGCAAAGCCAACAAAATAAAAGTGATGACTTTCCTATTACATAAAAAAAGCAACTCCTTGGAGTTGCTTTTTTTATGTAATAGGAATCAGACAATAGAATTAAACCATTTCCCTTAATTCTGTAACAGAGTCTTCTGATAAGGGTTTCGTTATAAAATGAATAACATGGTCGTTGTCTACAATACGATCAATGTCTTTCTTATTATCTGAACTTGATAATACGATTATTTTACTATTATCTTTAATCGAGTCTGGGAAGCTTTCAAATTCGAATAAAAAGACAAACCCGTCAACAATGGGCATATTTATATCTAAAAAAATAACTTCTGGTATGCGATCTGGATTATTTTTATTCGCTTCCAAATATTCTAATGCTGACTTTCCTGAATTTTTAACAATTATCTCTTCAGAGAAATGCCCCATTTCCAAAACACGTCTATGAATGAAATTGTCGGTTTCATTATCATCAACAAGCATTATTAATTTTTTATACGGCTTCACTTCTATCATCATACGAATGCGTTAATAAATTGGGTAACTCTACAGTAAAGGTTGATTCTTTACCGTATATAGATTCTAATTTTATTTTGCCTTCAAGTTTATCTACTGCACTCTTTACAATATATAAACCCAAGCCTGAACCTTGTGACTTCTCTGACGCCCTGAAAAACATTTCAAATATCTTATTGTGAAATTCTTCAGCGATTCCAGATCCATTATCATGAATTTTTATGACACAATAAAACTCAGAAACATCTATTTGGATGTTAATATAAGGATTATTACTTTCAAAACTATGATACTTGTATGCATTTGATAATAAATTACCTATTATCGTTTCTAGCCGATTGCCGTCTGAATAAAATGCAACTTTTTGATTGATTCGCTTCTCAATGTGTATCGTGCTTGCATTTTCTTCATATTTTAAGTTATTATCAATCTTCGTTATCAATTCATTAAAATCAATAAACTCTTTAACAACTTCCATTCTACTATTTCTTGAAAATTGTGTCAAATCCTTGATAAACACGTCCATATTACGAATACTGCGCGTCATCATTTCAAGATATAATTTTACTGTTTCGTTTGAATTTTCTTTTTGAGACAAATTAATTAATCCCAAAACAGATCGAAGTGGCGCTTTTAAATCATGAGAGACTTTATAAACAAAGCTATCAAGTTCGTAATTCGTATTCAATAACTCTTTTTCCGTTTCAATACGCTCGCTAATATCATGACAATTTACAATGATCCCATTTATAAGAGGGTCATTTAAAAAATTAGCTGCATTTACTTCACAATGAATTATTTGGCCATTTTTATGAATTAATTTTAAATCATTTATGGCAAACGTAACACCATGATTCTTTAAAACTCTTTTAATGGATAACCGATCACGTAATTCAATAAATGTATTCGAATTTAAGCCGAGTACTTCATCAATTTCATAGCCCAACATTTTTTTAATCACAGGGCTTACAAACTTTATTTTAAAATCTGAACTCAACACAATAATAATGTCAAATGCATTTTCCACTAATATTCTAAATTTCTTCTCTCGGTCGATTAATAATCGATGCTGAATTACCCCTTTTGTAATATCCCTTATAATTGCTTGATGTGCACCATCATCAAATAATCGCACACTCATTTCGCCATAAAAAGTGGATTGATCCTTACGAATAAACTCCTGTTGTACAACAATTCCTTTCTCTTGAATCAGGTTTGTTGAAAATGCATTTAATACATCCGTTTTTGAAACGATTAATTCATGAATGGGCCTCTGAACCAATTCATCATGGCTGTAACCAAAAAGTAAACATGCGCTGGGATTGGCATATGTAATTGTACCACTTGTATTCACTAGATAAATAGCATCCGATGCTTCATTTAAAAGCATTTCATATTTACCAGGTTTAAACGTGGATTTCCCTAGATGAATGAATTTCTTTATATATGATTTTATCCTTTCTAGCATTTAAACGACAAAGTTGCTTTTACAAAGTAATAAATTTTATTCGCACTAAGGAGTATGTATGATTAATTCTTGTCCAATTTTTAAGTTATAATCGGGAAGATTATTCCATTTCTTTATATCCTCGACGGTTACGTTCAGTTCTTTTGATATTTTATAGACCGTATCACCTGGTTTTACAACATATTTCTGCTCCCCACCAACCTTCTTTTTATACCCTACAATTAGTTTCTGGTTTACTTGTATAGCATATCCAGACAAATTATTCCAAGCTCTAATGCTGTCAGAATCTGCTTCGTATTTTCTGGAGAGACCAAAAACAGATTCACCAGGTTGTACAATATGAATAATAACATTCGCATCTATGATTGAACTGGGTGCAGAAGTTCCTTTTGTTTCGATTTGCTTTGGTGTAACAAGTACTGTTTGATTCTGCGGTTTCAGTTCTACTACTTCTGTTTTGTTTTCAACCTTAGGCGCCAGTTTCACTGCCTCTTTTACAAGTGGTTTTGGTGATGCTTTATATTCTATTGGTGTATCCTTCGGACGCGTACTTCGCAACCACAATACCCTATTTTCTTTTAAATATTCATTTTTAGACATGCGATTATGCTTGCGAATAGATGCTGTTGTTATTGCATAATTTTGAGCAATGGAGTTTAAACTTTCCCCTTTAGAAACTGTATGATAAGCAACGAGAGCCTTGCTCCTTTTCACTTGCATATAATAAAAATTGCCAGCAGCCACATTCTCATATCCCTTCAATTCATTATAATATAAAAAAGATTGTTTAGACAATCCGGATTTTACAACTAAGCTATTTATGTCATCACCTTTACTCGCTCTAATTGCTTTCACTTTATTAATAGAAACAAATACTGGAATTTTTAAGGTATCTACAAATGCTCTAATATCTGGAAAGGACTTTGGAATAATGAGTACTATATCCTTTTGATTCAGAATAACAATGGGATCATCATCTGGAGCATTTTGTTGAGTGGGTTTATGTTCATCAATAGGAGAAACACTTCCATGGCTTGAAGGAATAATAACTATGTATTCTTTATCACTTGGCACATGGCTATTCGTACACCATTTGTTATATTCTTTCAATAAATCTACCTCTACGTTGGCCTGTTTTGAAATTTCTTGAAACGATTTATCCTTTACACCCTTGTACTCGATTAACGATATTTCTGGGTGGTTTGCTTTACCTACCAAATTTTGATACGCAATTTTATAGGCTAAAAAACGAATAACATACCAGTGAATATCATCATCAATAACCATATGTTTAGCTCCCACATATTTAGTTTTAACATGAGACTTTACACCACCAGGACCCACATTATAAGATAACAATGCATACACCCAATTATCTAATGAAACATTATTTTTTTTAATATAGGTAGCTGCCCCTTTAGATGCGTAGCTAATATGCTTCCGTTCATCAACGTTGCCATTTACAACCACACCAACTTCAATGGCCGTTTCTTTTTTAAATTGCCAAAAGCCAACGGCATTTGAACTTGAAACGGCATCGGAAACCAAACTCGATTCTTGCAAAGCTAGAAATTTAAAATCTTCAGGAAATCCTTCTTGATGAAAGACATGTTCTATAATTGGAAAATATAAATTTGCGCGATCAATTTTTTGTTGTAGATATTTGCCACTACTATAAATCATGGTAACATCTGCTTCAATTTTTCTTTTGGCTGCAGGTGTTAATTCTAGTTTCATACCACCAAACTCAATTACGTCAGGCACTTCGGGCTTTGAAAACGTTTGAGCAGTACTACATAGCGCACATAAACTCAGAATACTTAAAGCAATTAAACGTAACATGTATGGTTATTTTTTTCTAATAAGTGTAATGCCATCTCGAACAGGCAAAATTACATTTTCTACTCGGGTGTCGTTTGCAATAAAGGTATTAAATGCATGAAGATTTTTAGTATCCTTATCCTTAGCCAACACTTCGGGTATTGCAACCTTACCATTCCAAAGAGTATTGTCTACCAAAATAAAACCTCCAGAAGGTACCATATCAAATACCAAATCGTAATAGGTTAAATAATTATGTTTATCGGCATCTATAAAAACCATATCAAACATCCCTTCTAAACTTGATACAACTTTTGTTGCATCACCAATTAAATAAGAAATAGAACGTGATTTATTTGACAGGGTAAAGTACCCTCTAACTCTATCCTCTAATTCTTCATTGATATCGATGGTAATAAGTTCTGCTCCTTCCGGCAAGCCTTCTGCCAAACACAGGCCCGAATAGCCTGTAAAGGTACCGATTTCAAGTATGCGCTTCGGACGTATCATAAAGGATAGCATCGACAACACACGACCTTGATAATGCCCCGAAAGCATGCGCGGCATTAATACATTGGCATAGGTCTCTCTATTTACTTTTTTAAGTAAATCAGATTCTACCGAACAATGTGCCGTAATATATTCTTCAATGACAGGGTTTGTAATGTCTATCATTTTACTTCAGGTTCGTAAATAAGCTTACTCATTTTATTCGGATTCATTAATTGATTTGCCAAATCAATAATTTCTTTTGATTGTATGCCATCAATTTTTCGGACAATCTGCTCAAACGAATCAATCTTCCCGAAGTCTAAATAACTTTTACCCATCATCTGCATAAAATTACTATTGTTCTCTTCAGCCATTATTAATTGGCCTTTTATCTGCTCCTTAAGCTTATGCAATTGGATGGTACTTAATTGTTTTTCCCGTACTTTTTCAAGCTCTTTATGAAAAACGTCTAAGGCTTTTTCAAATTGCTTCGCTTCTGTTGCAAAGTAAAAGCTGAATAAACCTGTATCGGTATAAGAGGTAAAATTAGAATCAATATTATATACATATCCTTTTTTCTCTCTCATAGCCATATTAAGCATGGATGTCATACCAGGACCAGCCAAAAGATTTGATAATAAAAATAAACCCAATCGACGCTCTTCTTTGATATTTAATCCCAAACCACCAATGATACAATGTGTTTGCGAGGCATCAATACTTTTTATTATTGTTGACGGTTTAAAGCCTTTATTTTTCTCTCTTTCCTTTAGAATATGATGCGGCTTAATATGTGAAAGATACGAATCTGTTATACTTTTAACTTCTGAAAAAGAATGCGGAGACAGCACCACAAAAGCCACGCGACTTGTATCTACATTCTTTTTTAAGAATTTTATTAAATCTTCTTTCTTAAAAGAGTAAAGCGTTTTCTCTGTACCTAAAATATTATATCCTAAAGAATGGTTTGGGAAAATTACAGATTCAAATTCGTCTTGAATAGCATCTTCAGGACTATCCGCATACATATGCATTTCTTCCAATACTACTTTCTTTTCTTTCTCTATTTCTTTTTCAGGAAACGTGGAATAAAAAGAGATATCGGTAAGAATATCTACTGCCCGATCTAAATGATTAAAGGGTAAGGACGCGTGAAACCAAATTTTTTCTTTGGTTGTATAGGCATTTAAATCGCCACCCACCTCTTCCAGCTTACTTAAAATTTGAAAAGTTTTTCTTTTTTCAGTCCCTTTAAAAGCCATGTGCTCCCAAAAGTGAGCAAGCCCTTGATTTTTTATATGCTCATCTCTACTTCCTACATCAAAAATATATCCGCAATGCGCAATGCGTGTGGAAGTAACTTGTTTGTGCAACAACGTTATTCCATTTGGATATTGATAAACATTAAATTCTTTTAGCATGCTGATTCTTAAATCGGTCTGTTATTGTTTTATTCCCAAATAATCTCAATCGTTGAAAATGTTTCTGCAACAACAGTAGTTCGAGCTGCATCCTTAGGACGTTTAATTTTCAATTTTCCTTTTTTAACACTCACAAGATCTTGATTGATTACAATCGTAGCATTCTTTTTATTAAATACGACTAACTGAACAGTGATACTTTTTTCAAAGGTATATTTAAACACCTTTTTAGAAATGTGCAACTCCGTAATATTCCCAAAAGTTGCAGCAGTATCTTTTGAAAGCACTAACGCTCTATCCGCTTGCGGAATTCCATACCCAATAAAATTATTTCCATAGGGGTACATATGTGCAGATTTCTGTACAATATCCTTCAACTGAAGATTGGTTAAGGTTGTATCGTTATTCATTAAGCATGCAACAAAACCCGCAATGGCTGGGCATGAGAAAGATGTTCCATTTGGTGAAAAGCATGAAACGTTGGGTTTTAAATAAGGCAAATCTGCAGGCCCAATACTACTATATGAAATTCGATCCCATGTAGCAGATCGTGTTGCACCAATCGACAATACTCCTTCTGCATCTGCAGGTGCTGAAATAATGCGCCAATTTGTATCTCCTTCATTGCCTGCCGAAACTGTTATAAAGATTCCTTTATCGTATACTGCAATTTGTGCAGCCTTCGTAATACGAGCAGTCTTACCATCCATTTCTGATTGCTTGTAATTATCATTCGGGTCATCCATCTTCGTAGCATACCCTAAAGATGTTGTGATTAAGCGTACACCAATACTATCCATCCATTCCAAGGCCATGATCCACATATCTTCTTCACCACGATATTCTCTATCACCATTTTCAGTACGTGCCAAATAAAAAGAAGCATTGACAGCCATACCATATTGCGCTTTCAGTGTTGTGTCATATCCAGCAATCATTCGCACTACCATGCGACCGTGATCGTCGGATGAGGTTGCAGCTTTTGAAATCAAATCCGTTCTGGTAGGATCTATAAAATCTCTTTGAGCTAATATCTTTTTGTCTCTTACCAAATAACTTGTTGCAGGGTCTTCTTGTAATTTATGAAACCCCGCATCAATCACTCCAATTTTCATGTTGGTGCCATCTATACCATTTGAAGTAAATGATTTCGCCTTCATTTGCTTCATTGCAGTATGCATCAATTCAGGCGTTACTTCTATCTTAGTAGAACTTGCAACCATATAGGTAGTAACGATATCAACCGAACGAACAAACGATAACTTTTCAATTTGTGCAACCTGTTGCGGATCTAAATATGCAGTAACCGCGTTGAGCCACTTTGATGTTGCAACAATACCCACATTCATTTTATTCAATGTTGAAATAAACGCGTGTGTAACTGGGATATCACTGTATTGATATAAAGGAATATTAAAATGTGTTCTATTTATAATTGTTTGTGCACTTAAATTATCTTTATAATTATAGCCCGATATTTCTTTATCTTTAAAAGAAATCCAATACTTTTGTATTTGCGCATTTCCTTTAAAGAATATTGCTATAATAAAGGAGATTACAAGAATAGCACGCTGAATCGTTTGCATATACGTTGATTTATTAATTGCTTCAACTATAAATTTAAGGAAAATGAAATACACCCCCATCGATAATAGCTTATTTATTCTTAATAGAAGTAAATTAGTAGCAAAATTAGTTCCGAATTCGATTGCTGTTTTTCATTCGAATGACATTTATCCCACCAATGCCGATGGAACATTGCCCTTTAGACAAAACAATGATTTATTTTATTTTTCAGGCATCGACCAAGAAGATACTATTTTATTGCTTTTCCCAAATGCTTTAGATCCTAAATATAGAGAGATGCTCTTTATATTAGAGACAAATGAACACTTAGCAATTTGGGAAGGTCATAAATTCACAAAATCTGAAGCAAGGACGCTATCTGGAATCGAAACTATTTTTTGGTTTCATGAATTTGATGACATCCTTAAGCAACTGATGTATGATGCCACAACGATTTATTGCAACCAGAACGAACATGGCAGAGCTAAAAAAATCATAGACACCCGAAACGACCGGTTCATTAAACAATGCCAAAAAGAGTATCCTCTACACCAATACATGCGGTTGGCACCTATTACAAATGAATTAAGAAGTCAAAAAGAACCACAAGAAATCGAAGCAATTCAGAAAGCGTGTAACATCACGAAAAATGCGTTTGAACGTATCCTTAAAACAATTAAACCTGGAATAAAGGAATATGAAATTGAGGCAGATATTATTTATGAATTTATACGCAATGGGTCAAGAGGACATGCTTACCAACCAATAATTGCTTCCGGCAAAAATGCTTGCGTATTACATTATATTCAAAATGATAATATATGTAAGGATGGAGAATTGATTTTAATGGATTTTGCTGCGGAATATGGCAATTATGCCTCAGACATGACTCGTGTAGTACCAGTAAATGGCAAATTCAATCCGCGACAAAAAGAAGTATATACTTCCGTATTAACGATCTTTAAAGCGGTCAAAAAACTGATTAAACCTGGTATTACACTACAGGAATTAAACAAAGCAACAGGAGAATTCACAACAACTCAACTAATATCATTGGGTTTGTTAAGTAAAGAAGAGGTTGCCCTACCAAATGGAAATTTGGCTTATAGAAAATATTTTATGCACGGCTTTGGGCACCATTTAGGATTGGATGTACACGACGTACATATAAAAAATGCCCCCTTAAAAGAAGGCATGATTGTAACATTAGAGCCCGGAATATACATTCCCAACGAAGCAATTGGTATTCGTTTAGAAAATGATATATTGGTAGTTAAGGATGGAAACGTGGATTTAATGGCCCACATCCCACTTGAATTAGAAGATATAGAATCGGTAATGCTTTCATAGTTTGAATGTTATAAATTCTAACTATTTCAATCAAATTTAATCCAAAAATTAACAACCTAAGGAGTATAACGCCCGTTTAAAAGATTACTTAAGAATCAAAATCATCTTTTTTTTTCTTAACAAACCGTAAATACCATGAAAAGAATTATACCATACTGTACGATTTTAGCGCTTTTGTTTTTAGGAACATCCTTTAATCAACCTGATGCTAAGAACTATTACGATACTGGCTTAACTAGCTTAAATCAAAAGGATTATATTAAAGCAATTGGCGATTTCACGAACGCTATTAGCTTAAATCCAAAATTTGGAGACGCCTATTATTATAGAGCGTATTCTAAGGAGTTACTTGGTAAGAAAATGGGCTTTGAAAGTTCTGAATTATGTTCAGACTTGATTTATTCCATGGTTTATGGAAAAGAAGAAGCATCTGATAAAATAAATGAATTGTGTACAGGTGAATGCTTCAATATGGAAGCTGCTTTTGTAGAGCCTGAAATTGTATACTGTGCAGACTTTAGCTCTCAAGTTTTAACTGATTTGCCTGCAAACGTTGAAAATTTACATTACTTAGTTAAATTGAACATGTTCAATAACAAACTAACAACACTTTCTCAATCTTGGACTCATTTAGATAAATTAATTTCTTTGGATTTAGGCAGCAATAGATTAACACTTTTACCACCAGTTATTGGCAAATTAACAGAGCTGAAAGAATTAAATTTAAATAAAAATTTACTTTCTTCATTACCTGCCGAAATTGGAAATTTAAAACATCTGCAAACATTAACATTAAGACAAAACGGTTTGAAATCGTTACCAACAAACGTTGGTTCCTTAACAGAACTTGAGACCTTGGATTTAGCATTAAACATGCTTACTGTATTACCATCTGAGGTAGCATATATGAAGAAGTTGAAAAAACTTGTACTTGTTGGAAATGAAATTTCTTCGAAAGAACAACAACGCATTAAAACGTTATTACCAAATACGGATATCACATTTGAGTAATCAATAAAAAAGAACATAAAAAAACCGACTTAAATTAATAAGTCGGTTTTTTTATGTCTTTAAAAGAATTAAGCTAAAGCAATACGCGCAAATTCAGATACTGTCAAACCTTTTTGGTATGTATCTAACATTTGAGAAATTGTTTTAGAATTGTCTTTTACAAATTCTTGATTTAACAACGTATTATCTTTGTAGAATTTATTCAATTTACCTAGAGCAATTTTTTCAAGCATTGCTTCTGGCTTACCTTCAGTTCTAGCTTGTTCTTTACCTATTTCAATTTCACGCTCTACAACACTTGGATCAACACCATCTTTATCTAAAGCAATTGGCTTCATTGCAGCAGCTTGCATTGCTACATCTTTACCAGCTTCAGAGCAATCTTTTCCGCCTGTATTTTTCAATGCAACCATTACACCCAATTTACCATTAGAGTGAACATAAGGAACAACTTGTTCGCCGTCCATAGATACATAAGAAGTAATAGCTACTTTTTCACCAATTTTACCTGTAAGGTCAATGATGTGATCGTGAACAGTACGACCATCAGCTAAAGCTAAAGCAGAAAGTTCTTCTGTTGTTTTAGGATTTTTAGCAACAGCAACATTCATTATTGCTTCTGATAAATTTTTAAAATCAATTACTTTAGAAACGGGTTCTGTTTCGCAAGCAAGTGCAATTAATTTGCCATTTTTACCATCTTTAGAAATCGTAATTGCAACGATTCCTTCAGAAGTAACGTTTTCTGCACGTGCTGCAGATACTTTTTGTCCTTTTTTACGAAGAATGTCAATAGCTGCTTCAAAATCTCCACCTGATTCAGTAAGAGCTTTTTTGCAATCCATCATACCTGCTCCGGTCATTGTTCTAAGCTTATTAACTTCAGCTGCCGTTATTGTTGACATGATTAAATGTTTTATGGTTATGAATTGATTTAATTTTAAAAAAAATTGAACATTGGAGACCAATGTTCAATTTTTAATATGATTTAGAAAACAGATTATTGAATCTCAGCTTTATCAGCAGCCTTTTTTGATTCTTCGTCTTCTTTTGTTTTTTGATCATCTTTTTCTCTTTTTCTTTCAGACAATGCCTCTTCAATTGCTTGACCGACAGAGTGCGTTAAGATAGAGATAGATTTAAATGCATCATCGTTTGCAGGGATTGGGAAATCCACGATTGTTGGATCAGAGTTTGTATCAACAATAGCAAAAACAGGAATACCTAATTTTTTTGCTTCAGCGATAGCAATGTGTTCTTTTTTAACATCCACAACAAATAATGCAGCAGGTAAACGAGTCAAATCAGCGATACCACCTAAAACTTTTTCAAGTTTATCTTTCTCGCGAGACAATACAAGTCTTTCCTTTTTGTTTAAAGAGATGTAAGCTTCATCCTTCATCATTTTCTCCATTGAAGACATTTTCTTCAATGATTTACGAACTGTTGCGAAGTTTGTCAACATACCACCTAACCAACGTTCTGTTGCGAAAGGCATTTTCAATCTTTTTGCTTCTGCTGTAACAACCTCTTGAGCTTGTTTTTTTGTAGCAACGAATAAAACTTTACGTCCTGAACGAACGATCGTTTTAAGTGCCGCATTAGCTTCGTTTAAACAAACGATTGTTTTATTTAAGTCAATTAAATGTATACCATTCTTCTCCATGAAGATATATGGTGCCATTTTTGGATTCCACTTGCGTGTAAGGTGACCGAAGTGAACGCCTGCATCCAATAAGTCTTTATATTCGATTTTCTTAGCCATCGTATTATAAAATAGAGAGAAATATTAACGTTTACTGAATTGGAATCTTTTACGAGCTTTTCTCTTACCGTATTTCTTACGTTCTACCATACGAGAATCTCTAGTCATCAAACCTTCTTTTCTCAAAGGAGATTTAAATTCACTATTTACTAATACAAGTGCACGAGCAATACCTAAACGGATTGCTTCAGCTTGGCCAGTAACACCACCGCCTTGTACATTTACTCTGATATCATATTTTCCGGCTTCAGATAATAAGTTAAGAGGGCTCTCAACAGATATTTGAAGGGGTTCCGTTTTAAAATATGTTTTGAAATCAAGACCGTTTACTACAATAGCACCTTTACCTGATTGCAGGTAAACGCGAGCTACAGACGTCTTTCTTCTTCCAATGGCGTTTAATACTTCCATCTAAACAATAATTACAGTTGAATAACTTTTGGTTGTTGTGCTTCGTGCGGGTGTTGAGTTCCTTCAAACACATGTAATTGTCTGAATAATTCTCTACCGATACGATTTTTTGGCAACATACCTTTAATCGCTCTTTCTAGAACTCTTTCAGGATATTTTGCTAATGTTTCTTTTGGTGTTTGAAAACGTTGTCCACCTGGATGACCTGTATGTGTTGTATATACTTTGTCATTCATTTTGTTACCAGTTAAACGAATTTTCTCAGCGTTGATAATGATGACATGGTCACCACAATCTACATGTGGAGTATAAGAAGGCTTATTCTTTCCTCTTAAAATCATCGCAACTTGGCTGGCAAAACGACCTAGTGTTTTACCTTCTGCATCAACTATCACCCAGTTCTTCTGAACTGTAGCTTTGTTTGCAAATGTTGTTTTGTAGCTAATGCTATCCATTTTCTTTAATCAATAAATAATTCGCCCTTCAATTCAAAAAGGGATACAAAGATACCTGTTTATAAAATTAAATGCAAACCTAGTTCAAAGAAATCATGAAGAATACTCTTCTAATTTCTTTACAAGCACACTAAAATCCTTCGGATAAGGTGCTTTTATATCTAAAATCTGCTCATTAATATCTGTAAATATCAGAGAATTAGCATGTAATGCAAATCTCTGCATTAAGGGGCGTTCCTCAGAATCTTTTTTCAAATTAAATTTTTTTCTTTTAATTTCTGAAAGAAACAGTGGTTTTCCCCCATATGTTTCGTCTCCTACTATAGGAGCACCTAAATGAGAAAGGTGAATTCGGATTTGGTGCATGCGACCTGTAATAGGAATACACCTTACCAACGTTGCAACTTTAAATGCTTGAATAGTAAAGAAAATGGTTTCTGCAATCTTACCTTTTGCTTTATCAATTTTAACAACTCCAATTGGTAATGCTAATATAGGCAAAAAAACATCAACTCCATCCAAATCATGCGTACCATTCACTACAGCGTGATATTCTTTAGTCACATTTCTGGCTTCAAATTGCATCGATAAATGTCGATATGACTCAGGGTTCTTTGCAATCGCCAATACACCTGATGTTTCTTTATCGATACGATGACATAGCTGGGCATCTGGCCAATATTCTTTCGCTAACCTAAGTACACTTATAGTACCTCCTGTACGTTCATCTAAAGAAGATATATGAGGAGGTTTATTAATAAAAAAGTAATCATCGTTTTCAAAAATGATCCAATCTTTAATATCAACCTTTTTCATTTATTACTTTTCCTTTCTTTAAACGGAATTGAAATTCCGTTCCCTGATTTAATTTACTCAATACGCTGATTCTAGAATCATGCGCTTCGAGTATGTGTTTTACAATCGCTAAACCCAATCCTGAACCACCTTGATCTTTGGATCGGCTTTTTTCTACGCGATAAAACCGTTCAAAAATACGATTTAAATGTGTCTCTTCTATACCAGGACCATCATCTTTTACAGAAATAAGTACAGACTCTCCTTCTATTGAACATGAAAACAAAATAATTCCATTCTCTCTTCCGTACTTTATTGCATTGACTAACAGATTTGTAACTACTTGTCCAATCCTTAATTTATCGGCAAAAACATAACAAGATTTAGGAGAATATTTATAAAATTTAAGTTTAGATCCACGCTTTGAGGCCGCATCTTCTAATTGTTCAAAGATATCTTCGGCTAATTTATGGATATCAAAACTCTGAAAATGCATTTTTATTTCTCCGATTTCAAGTTGTGAAATCGTAATTAAGTCTTCGATTAATACATTCAGTCCGTCTAAACTATAGGCTGCCTTTTGCAGAAAACGATCTCGAACCTTAATATCCTCCATGGCGCCTTCTAAAAGAGTATGCACAAAACCTTGTGCAGCAAATAATGGTGTTTTTAATTCATGAGAAACATCGGCCAAAAATTCTCTTCTAAATGTTTCAAGTTTTTTTAATTCTTCAATTTCGCGTTGTTTTTGTACCGCAAAATCTGACAATTCTTTTTTAATTTTTACGATTGGATCTGTTGTATTTATATAAATATTACGTGCAGGGTTTTCAGCCTTCTTCTTATAAGGTTTTAATAAATCGGAAATTGTATCCAACTCTTTATACAAGGTTATATTTAATAATACATAACTCGCCCCTGTAATAACAATAAAGATAACAGCTAATAAAAGCTGCCAATTATGAAGGCTTGGTATAACGGAGAAGGCATAGAGCATAACCCCTACAAGTAGTGTTACAAATACACCAATAAAAAGTGCGACATTTTTGGGATGGGTTATCAAATTGTTTTTTTATTATTCGTCGATTGCAAACTTATATCCGATTCCTTTAATTGTTGTGATGTAATCGTCTCCAATTTTTTCTCTAATTTTTCGTATATGCACATCAACAGTTCGTGCAACAACATAGACATCTGTACCCCAAATATTTTTCAATAACTCATCTCTATTGAAAACAGTATTTGGCTTATTAGCTAGAAAATAAAGCAATTCAAATTCTTTCTTCGGCAGTATTATTTTATTGGCACCTTGCATTACCGTATAACTTGAACGATCAATAATTAAATCTTTAATTACAACACGTTCTTTTTCGGTGGTTATTTTTATCCCTCTCCTAAAAAAAGCAGACACCCTACTAATTAGTGCTCTAGGTTTAATTGGCTTAGTAATAAAATCATCAGCACCCGCATCAAAAGCTGCAATCTCAGAAAACTCTTCCGAACGTGCTGTTAAAAAAATAACATAAGTTTCTTTCAACTTAGGAATTTCTCTTATTTTCCGACACGCTTCAACCCCATCCATTTTAGGCATCATGATGTCCATCAAAATAAGTTGCGGTAAAAAATCCTTTGCTTCTTCGATTGCTTTTAAGCCGGTATTGGCTGTACGAACATCGTAGCCTTCTTTCGTAAGATTATATTCGAGCAACTCAACTATATCTTCCTCATCATCTACTACTAAAATACGATTATTCGTTTTCATTTCTTATGGTTTATTTAATAATTCAGCCAATTTAGCATTCAACTCTTCACCGCGTAGGTTGGTCGCTACAAGCACTCCTTCTTTATCAATTAAAAACGTTGCTGGTATACCTTTTACTCCGTATAATTTTGCAGCGTCAGACTGCCATCCTTTCAAATCTGAGACATGGCTTGTCCATGCCAATCCATCCTTTAAAATTGCAGCTTGCCATTGATCTTTGTTATTATCTAAGGAAACACTGTATACCGTAAATCCTTTATCTTTATATTGATTATAAGCAGCTACTACATTTGGATTCTCTCCCCTACAAGGCCCACACCAAGATGCCCAGAAATCAATCAACACAACTTTACCTCGCAGCGAACTTAAGGAAATGATTTTACCTGAAGCATCCATTAAAGATAGTTCTGGAACAGGCTCCCCAACAGTTGATGCACCTTTGGGCAATTGCTCTTTAAGTTGTTTCGCCTCTAAAGAATTTGGATATTCTGTTATAAATCGATTACACAACTGTTTGGTATATTGCAAATCATTTTGGGTAAATAAGGGTATGATAGAGGAGTATACAACCTGTCTATTATCCGAACCTGGAGGACAAGCACTAACTAATTTTTCAGCAGCGGCTTTCCAAGAGTTTATATCTTGAGGAACCATGTATTGAAAATAATTCTGGACTTTAGAATAGAGCATATCACCTGCAGCATATTGTTTGTCTGTAAATTCATCTGGTCCAAAGAATGTCTCAGCCGTTTTACCTTCAAACATAAACATGTTAATTACCTTCGTCATAAACATGTTTGGATATTGCTTAGCAAGGTTTTCCATTTGCACATTATATACAGCATTAGACGAATCACTTTTAGCCTTCAACACTTCAATATATTGATTAAACAGCTCTTCCGTCATCCCTGGTTGTTTTTGCAAATCTTGAGCTGTTTTATTTAGAGCAGCATTTTGCGCTGCTTGTATTTTATTCAGGTTGCGATATAATGCATATTCTTCATTCTCTTTGGAATCTAAAATTGTGATGCTACGCTCAATGTCCAAATTACCTGAAATCACCATACTCTCAGAACCCGCAACGATAGTGAAAGCAGATTCCTTATCAAAACCTATCTTATAAAACCCTATTGCAATAGGTTCATTGTATTTAAACTCAAAAACACCTGCTTTTATTTTGGCAGAATCAAATACAGTAATTGTATTTCCTAGATATTTATATAAATAAATAGTTGAGTTATTAGACGGTGTAAGCTTTCCTTTTATTATTACAGGCTTAGCCTGAACTAGGCATACCACTGATAATAGTGCTAGTAAAGAAAGAGAAACTCGTTTAAGGTATTTCATGCGAATCAAATTTATATATAATAAAATAGAAATTACCCGTAAATTAAGTGAATTGATCAATATTAACAATTCCTTAATCTACGGGTAATACAAATATAATTTTAGAAAACTTATTTTTTTGTAAATACAATTGGATGTTTTAATCCTGAAAACTTTTTCAAGTCTACCTCCACTTTACCAATAAACATATCCGCTTCAATCTTAACGGGAATTTTATTGGCATCGTCTGATAACCACATACGTATGGAGTTACCACCATCAAACATTTCGTTATCAGGCATTACAGGTTGGATTTTAATGGCATTAATATATCCATAACTCGTCTTTACACGTTCTTTACCTGCATAACGTACTGTAAAGTCATATAATTTATCTTCAAAGAATGCTTGCAGATTAATATTCGTACCGACAGCCATTTTCGAATAATCTAATGTACGCAAATAATACGCACCACTTACGATGTCTTGAATATTGTGAGAAATAGAATAACTAGCAGTAGATTTGTCTAAGGTTTTGCCACTTTCCCGAATCACATTTGCCTTTTTATTGGCATAATCAAACATTACCATTTCTTTTAATTTGTAGTTTCCTTCTTCAATATCACGTAAGCTTCGTTGAGGAATTTTTGTAGCCGTATCGATATAACTCGTCCATTGATCACGTACGTGCATAGCCAAATCAAAGGTTCCGGTAGTAGTCCCAATAACAGCTGTTTTATAACAAACTTTATTATTTATAAAATATAAGGTAGGATCTACCTCAATACGTGCCTCTCCTGCATTGATAAACCCATAATGCAATTTATATAACAATGCTTCTTTTGGACCATATGCTGAAACCGTAGATTGAGGAGCTTGCGTTTCGTAGGCAAAAGACGTTATAGTAAATAATATGATTGAAAGAATAGTCAAGCGTTTCATAAGGGTATATTTTAAATATATGTATTGATATACAAATCGCATACCAATAATTTAATATAACATATAATATACCTTTTTTTTTGCAGAAATACTGCTTAATCTTTCAAAAATAGATGTTGATAAATCCAAATATGGCTTATACTAAAAGTTTGTATCTTAGCAAGATAAAATTATTTTAGATAAAAATGCTAAAATAATTAGTAATTATCTTGCTAATTATTTTAGCATTTTGTAGGTTTGTATCGTCGGTTAAGTAATCGGCGTTATTTGACAGTTAAGATGAAAGAGTAGAATATTTCTTCCTAGCATATCTGATAACAACATTTCAAACAATCAGTAAAAAAACATTGCCATGAGTAAAACTGCACCAAACCAAGCAAATGAAAAATTAAAAGCACTTCAGCTTACAATTGACAAATTAGAAAAAACATACGGTAAAGGTACCGTAATGAAATTAAGTGACGAAGTGGTTATGGATGTCCCTGTCATTTCAACAGGTTCTTTAGGCCTTGATATTGCCTTAGGCATTGGAGGCTTACCTAAAGGTAGAATTGTTGAAATATACGGACCAGAATCTTCTGGTAAAACAACCTTATCCATGCATTGTATTGCTGAAGCACAAAAAGCAGGTGGTATTGCCGCATTTATTGATGCAGAACACGCTTTTGATAAAGGTTATGCAGAAAAATTAGGCATCGATACTACTAATCTACTAATCTCTCAACCAGATAACGGTGAGCAAGCATTAGAGATTGCAGAACACTTAATACGTTCAGGTGCAATTGACATTATCGTTATTGACTCTGTTGCAGCCTTAGTGCCTAAAGCAGAAATTGAAGGCGAAATGGGCGAAAGTAAAATGGGCTTACAAGCACGTTTGATGTCACAAGCCTTACGTAAATTAACGGGTGCAATTAATAAATCAGGATGTTGCTGCATATTCATCAACCAGCTAAGAGAAAAAATTGGTGTAATGTTCGGTAACCCTGAAACAACTACAGGTGGTAACGCTTTGAAATTTTATGCATCGGTACGTTTAGACATCCGTCGTATTGGGCAAATAAAAGAAAGTGCTGACAACATTACTGGTAACCGTACAAAGGTTAAAGTAGTTAAAAACAAAATGGCCCCTCCATTTAAAGTGATTGAATTTGATATCATGTATGGGGAAGGTATTTCTAAAATTGGTGAAATCATTGACCTTGGTGTTGAATTAGGCATCATTAACAAAGCTGGGTCTTGGTTCTCTTACAATGGAACAAAATTAGGACAAGGAAGAGATTCGGTACGTACAATATTCCTTGATAATCCAGACATGCAAGACGAAATTGAAGCGAAAATTCGTCAGAAAGTGCAAGCAAGCGGAACACCCGCAGCCATGGAAGCATCTAAAGAAGAAGAACTCGAAGAGGAAGAAGCTTAATCTTCCCCTGCGAATTCTACCGCAGGAATTTCTCATGGCAAAAGGCATCGCATTCAGAAATGAATCGATGCCTTTTTTTATGGCAAATTCATCCATTTTCGACAATTAATACTCTTAGGAACATTAGCTAATTTTAATTTTGTTGTTCTATTTTCAAAGTACCTCCTATATACAATCTGTTTTATAACACTATTAACTATTCAAATTCCTAAAAAACCGATATTGATTCAATAATTTACTCTATATTCGATATCTTTTTAAAACGATTTTTTAAAGCGAATATGAATAAAGAACTCATATCACTCGATAAAACCAGTACAGCCTTCAAAATGTTGGAGCTCTCTAATGATATATATGTATTGACAGATACGATTGATAACACAGTATTAGATTTTAGTCCTAAACTCTCCACCCTAACGCAGTATCCCTTAAATAAAATTATTGGACAGTCACTACACTCCTTATTCAACGTTGATTCTAAAGCAGAATTTAATAGCATATTTGGAGGTTATTTTCAATACATAGACGAGAAATATGTCCAACAACTATACCTTCACAAACAAGACGGCACTCGTATACCAACGATTGTGACAGCTTACCAAAACCGAACAGATTTTGGACCCAAACACGTTCATTGCTTTTTTATTCGAGAAGTACAGGACAAGAAACTAGAGCAAGACGTTTTGGAAATAAAAAAAATGTTTCAAACGGTACTCAATACCATTCCTTCTCGTATTTTTTGGAAGGATACCAATTTAAATTATTTAGGTTGCAATAGTAAATTTGCGGTAGATGCAGGTCTTGAAGATTACAAACACATCATTGGAAAATCTGATTATGAATTGGCTTGGACTAAAGAGGAAGCCGACTTCTATAGATTAATAGACAAGCGTGTAATTGAAAGTGGACAAGCAGAATTGAATTATGAAGAGACTCAGTTAAATGCAATTGGAGATGCTACATGGTTGGAAACAAATAAAACACCTTTAATAAATATTAAAGGTGAAACGATTGGTATGCTAGGTACTTATACGGATATAACCGAACGAAAAAAATCTGTCGACATCATTAAGAATACGAATCGCGAGCTCGCACTCAAAAATAAAGAATTAGAACAATTTGCACACATCACTTCGCATGATTTACAAGAGCCTTTGCGTAGTATGTCTAGCTTCATCGATTTATTCTTATTAGAATATGCGGACAAAATTGATGAAAATGGAAAAATGTACTTAAAGTTTGTAGATGAAGCTGCAAATCGCATGCGCAATCTAATCACAGGATTATTGGAGTATTCTTTATTGAGTCTTGACACAGAGAAAGAGCAGGTTGATTGCAATGAAGTTTTACAAGATGTACTTGATGATCTTTCATTAAGCATACATGAAAACCAAGCACAGATTATATCAAAAAACACGTTACCCATACTCTTATGTAATCGCATTCATATTCGAATTATATTTCAAAATATGATTCAAAATGCAATGAAATTCAAATCAAAAAATATCCCTCCAATAATATTTATATCTACCACAGAACAAGGCGATTTCCACCAATTTACAGTTACAGATAATGGTATCGGTTTTAATCCAAACTATACCGATAAAATATTTATCTTATTTCAACGCCTACATAATACCAAAGAGTATAGCGGATCTGGAATTGGTTTGGCATATTGTAAAAAAATTATAGATTTGTTGGGAGGGAGCATTTGGGCAGAATCTCAAGAAGGCAAAGGTAGCTCATTCTTTTTTACCATTAAAAAAGCAGTATGACGGTAAGTAAACTCAACCAAATTTTGTTAATTGATGACGATGATGCGGTTAACTTCATCAATAAAATCATTTTAACTAAAATTGAATGTGCAAATGAAATTGTTGCTATTCAAAGCGCACGTATAGCATTAGACCTATTAGAGCAAAATGTACTTTCAGATCCAGAAAGACCAGAACTTATTTTTTTAGATATCAACATGCCCGGCATGGATGGATGGGAGTTTCTAGAAAATTATGCAAAACTGCCTAAGGATTATATTGAAAACATTAAACTCATCATGCTCACAACTTCCATAAATCCCGAGCATAAAAAACGTGCAGAACAATACAAAGAAGTTGCAGGTTTTAGAGTAAAGCCACTATCTATTAAAATGGCTAGTGAGATAATGGAAAGTTACTTTCAATAGTACTATTGAAAAAATAAAATCTGAATATCTCATACCGTCTAAAAGCCTTACGTATATAGACATTTCGTATATCCGTAAGGCCGTTACCTTAATTCATTTTTTGAAAAATAATTGACTGCAACATTCCGCCCAAAAACTTTTTTCTTATTATTCTTTTAAATTTATTTAACAATATTTGTTGCTCTACATCTACAAGTCTCTTTGTTTTCAAATACGTTGCTAACCTAAAAAAATGAAAGAGTACCCATAAATTTATTTTGGAAATATAACTCTGCAGGGATTGAGAAGTATATAAAACAAAGTCTGTAACATACAATATACCGTCTGGAGATAATGCTGAATAAAATTGTTGCAAAAGCCCCTGAACAATTTCATCTTCAAATAAATCTAAAAAATAATTGCACACAATCACATCATAGGTTTCAAATTTAAAATCTGCAACATCTGCACATATAAAATCTACTCGGTTCAAATCAGCAGGCAGGTACTTTAGAATACGTTGCTTAGAGTATTCTATCATCTTTTCAGACGCGTCTACATATGTAATCTTTACAGATTTATTTATTATTAATAATTGATGAAGAAAATCGCCTGTACCACCGCCTAGTATTAAGCAATGTGATTGCGTGGATAGATGTGATATAAAAGTAAGCTGACTTTTATTGATTTGATTGAAAGAAGCGATAGCCGCCATCTTATCATAAAAAAAAGCAATCCGATCAAAACCTTTCCCGACTGATCTACTATTATTTGATTGTTTATTAAACACACGTATTTATGGTTAAGTAATGCGTAACATACTATTAATGTATCAATAAATGATTCGTAAGGCTATTTTGTAATAAACAAAAATCTACTTTTATCTTTCCGAAGATATTAAATACAGCGATATTATTTTGCAAACGACATATTTAAATATATTTTTTAATTCTAAACATCCAGTTGCTGTTATGTGTTCGTATCTAACATACACAAATTATAAAAACTTAACTATACACCTATGAAATCGATCAATTTAAAATCACTTGCTGCAGGTATTGCTTTATCAGCTATCGTTTTTTCTTCTCAAGCACAAACAATGGATAACACGGTACTGGTAGGTGGCGAATCAATGTATCCATCAAAAAACATTATTGAAAATGCAGTAAATTCTAAAAAGCACACAACATTAGTAGCCGCAGTTAAAGCAGCAGGCCTTGTAGAAACATTGCAATCTAAAGGACCATTTACAGTATTTGCACCAGTTAACGATGCATTTGAAGACTTGCCTGAAGGAACAGTTGCAACACTTCTGAAGCCAGAAAACAAAGCAACGCTTACTAAAGTATTGACATACCATGTAGTTAGTGGAAAATACGATTATGCAGCCTTAGAAAAATTAATTACAGCTGGAAAAGGCATGGCTACATTGAAAACAGTGAGCGGTGGCACACTTACAATTATGAAAAATGGTGCACACAACATTGTTGTAAAAGATGAATCAGGCAACATCGCAAATATTTCTACTTATGATGTAATTCAATCAAATGGTGTAATACACGTTATTGATTCTGTATTGTTACCTAAGTAATTGTATTTTTAACGTGTAATTAGAACAATAGCTCATTGAGTAATCGTTCTAATTACACGTTATTTTTATTTCTAGTAATAAGATTAGCTTCACTCTTCCTTTTTATAAAATCCCTCAAATTCAAATACTTAATAACAGATTCTGGAATAAACACCTTTTACTCCCTAAAAATGCGTATCTTTGTGACTTGTTATTTTATATTTAAAATTTAATACCGTAATATTAAATGAAGTTATCCGAATTCAAATTCGCCCTTCCGGCGGAACTTGTTGCACAACACCCCGCTGCAAACAGAGACGAAGCAAAAATGATGGTTATTAACCGCAAAGCTGGTACCATCGAACACAAAATTTTCAAAGACATTATCAATTACTTCGACGAAGGCGATATCATGGTTATGAATAATACCAAGGTTTTCCCAGCGCGTTTATATGGTAATAAAGAAAAAACAGGCGCAAAGATTGAAGTATTCTTGTTGCGTGAATTGAATGCCGAATTACATCTTTGGGATGTTTTGGTTGATCCTGCTCGTAAAATCCGTGTAGGTAATAAATTATACTTTGGCGATAGTGATTTAGTAGCGGAAGTTGTTGACAACACAACATCTCGTGGACGTACGATTCGTTTCTTATTTGATGGAAACTCTGAAGATTTCGGAAAAATAATTGAAACAATTGGCGAAACTCCCCTACCTCGTTATATTAAACGTCCGGTTGAAGAAGCAGATAAAGATCGTTACCAAACAATATTCGCTGAAGTAAAAGGCGCTGTAGCTGCACCAACTGCAGGCTTGCACTTTACAAAGCAAGTAATGAAACGTATGGAAATTAAAGGAATTAACTTTACTCCATTAACATTGCATGTTGGCTTGGGTTCTTTCAGAACAGTAGACGTTGAAGATTTGACGAAACACAAAATGGATTCTGAAAACTTCATTGTAGGACCCGATACTGTAAGCGTTGTAAACAAAGCATTGGAATCTAAAAAACGTGTATGTGCTATTGGCACAACGTGTATGCGTGCATTGGAATCTTCTGTTTCTGCAAGCAATCGTTTGAAAGAGAATGCTGGTTGGACAGATCGTTTTATCTTCCCTCCGTATGACTTTAAAATTGCAAATGCAATGATTACAAACTTTCACATGCCTGAATCTACACTGTATATGATGGCTTGTGCATTTGGTGGATATGATTTAATGACTAAAGCTTACAAAACTGCAATTAAAGAAAAATATAATTTCTTAAGTTACGGTGATGTCATGTTGATTATTTGAGATTAAAAATTGTTACGTAATAAAGCAAAGAAGCTCCTGAGAATATACTCAGGAGCTTCTTTGCTTTTAACTATCCAAGACTTCTTTTTTCCAACTGTAGCGATCATCTTTCAACTTCCAAATATAGCCATCAATTATGTAATGACTTATTTGTGGCACTGACAACAACGGGATTATAATGGATAATAAGATAGAATTATTGATTGAAGGTAAGTCCTTAAAAATGGCAAAATAGTTTTGATGTTCATTCCAAATCAATGAATCCCAAAGGCCTTCTTCAATAAATGCAAACACAAGTAATACCATGGAATACAGTACTATTCCTTTCCAATTGAATAGAAGACGGTACCAATGTGGTGTTGCTGTATCTCCCGATTTCTTTGAGCCATAAATCCAGATTAATACCATATAGGGTATACCATGTGAAACTACATTAAATAGCGTAAATATTAAATCGGAGTTGAAATATACAATTCCCATATACCAAGAAATAAATGTCCCTAAGAGCAATACATTTTTAGGAATATTAAGATACTTTCGTCTATACGATTCAACTATTTCAAAGACAATATATACGCCTATTATCAATGCCAATAAAAGTTTGAAATAGGGAACCATGAATTCAAAATTCAATGAAATAAAATCGTTTTTTACAAACCATACAAATATGCGATCGGGACTACAGTGCCAAATTAAAATAGGAATACTCGTAATTGCATACATCACATAAATGGTATACGTATACAACCAATCATTTTTATTCTCTGTACGCATATAAATTTTAAGAAATCCATACTGCTGCCGAATAAAATGATAGACGGCTAAATAAGCGAGTATACGCCAAAATAAGAGTGAACCGAATATATAGAAAATGACACCTGCAATCCATACCACAAGAGGCACAAGTAATAAAAATGAACGATGCTTTTTATAGGTTATTGGATCTAGATATGTTCTAAATAGTGTACTATATACATG
This sequence comes from uncultured Cytophaga sp., assembly GCF_937863595.1. Taxonomy (GTDB): domain Bacteria; phylum Bacteroidota; class Bacteroidia; order Cytophagales; family Cytophagaceae; genus Cytophaga. Next base: position 33,117 of record NZ_CALMGQ010000186.1, on the reverse strand, counting down.
CGATACATCAACCCCCATCACAATCAATATCCAAACGATTGGACTCACGTCTGCATGCTCATTAAAATAGTGGGGAAACAAAATGATAGATACTAAAATAATAAAGGGCCAAGCCAAAATACCCAAGCCATCAACTGCAGCTGAATGTATCCACGTTTGTTTTTTAATTAGATGCATTGCCTTTTTTTAATACCGCTGTAGCAGCTGTGATACCTTGATAAAAAGCTTCTTCAAAAATAGAAATCCCACTTAAATCTGTATGAGCAAAATAAATGGAACCTAATATAGGTGTTAATGCCTTTCTTTTTTCTTCTCCCCAAATAAAACCCACTTGTGGCTTTATCATAGCATGTCCCCAAATAAACGCATCATAACGAATAATGCTTCCCTCAATATCACTGTACACCTGCTTTAAATCGTTAAGCATCATGTGTGTCAACTCTGCATGACTTGTTTGTAGCAATTTCTTACGACTCATTTGTTTTTCGTCAAATGCATAGTAATAGGTTAGATTAATTTCTGGTTGATGTCTCTGCACATATTGTGCATTTGAATTTATATAGCCAAGGGCAGGACTATTATAAATAACATTATCCCACGACAAAGGAGCCCCGCCTTTTTCTATTAAATTATTTTTTACCAATAGATTGCCAACCATCCAAGAAGAGTAATGGAATGCATCGTATGATCGGTTTTTCAATTCAGCAATATTGGTGCGTATATGTCCGATTACAAACTGCGGACAAGCAAAAATAATATTGGCGCAATTCCATTGTTCTACGTTTCCCGTTATAGTATCTAGACTTACCACTTCATACCTCTCCCCTTTTTTATTCACTTCATAGGCCAGATTACCAACACGGATATTAGAAGCTATGGGCTGCTTTAATTTTTCCATTAACCATGCATTTCCTTCCGGCCAAGTTAATTGATCGTGTTCTTCTGAATTCGCTGCAACTCCTCTTCTAGAACAAAAATAATGTAAGCCTGCCCAAGCGGACGTATCTTCTGTCGAGGTTCCAAAATCATCTTTGCAACAATAATTCACATACCAATATAAATACGTCGAAGTATATCCTTCTTTACGTAAATAATGTTCCATGGATATTGCATCAAGATTGGCATAGGTCTTATCTTTAGAAGAATTCTTTAGTGGAAGTGAAAATGCATATAAACCATCGGAGCCCTTCACATGTTTCAGCCTTTTCATTTCAGACTGGAATCTACGTATCTGCTTTTTATCGTCTTCTGCTAATCCAAAATTGGGAACAATGCCGCTTTGCCAGTGTCCATGTATGTACAAGCGATCTTCTGGTGCAGCACACAAATATTGTTCATTATAGATGGGCAATCCATTTTCAGAAAAAGATTCAATCACATCTATCTCTTTTAAAAAATCAATCAGTTCTTTCATTTCCAAAGACGGTAAGGGCAAGTAATGTGCACCAAATGGATATTTTCCAGCAACATTTTCACCATTGCGCGCATTGCCACCAGCAGTAGGCTCTAGCTCTAATATGACAAAATTAGATTCGCCTTTTTTAAACAATTCATTTGCTGCACTTAATCCCGAAATTCCCGAACCAATTATGACTACGTTAACTTCATGAATTCGATCTGTCTTTTTAAAGGGTGTATTCCAAAGTAGATGTCCAACTTTATACGAAGCCGATTTAATTTCTCCAAGGATAGGTACATGCAACAGTTTCTTTTTTATCCATTGATATATATACCCAACTAATGGGATAGCAAAAATCCCTAGAATAATAAAAATGATAAATTTCTTTCTTGAAAATTGACGCATCGTTATTGAACAAACTTGCTCCATTCTTGATCAAAATACTGCACGAGTACTTGATTGTTTAAGCGATTAATTTCTACAGGTCGTTCGCTCATGTCCTTTGAAAAGAAACACATCTGATCAAATAATATCGGACTAATATATTTCAAATCCTTTGGGTAAGATTGAGCTTGATTGAAACTTTCTTTGTAGCCAATGATGTAGCCCCATTCGCCAAAGGATGGAATGTACGTATGATACGGCAGTGTATTAAAGCCACTTTTTTTCAAGGTAGCATTTACACACCAAAAGGATAATGGAGCAAAATAGGGGGAAGTAGATTGAATAACTGTACAACCATTTGGTTTCAACAGTTGGTACAAGCGATTATAAAAGGTAGATGAGTATAATTTCCCTAAAGAAAAATTTGATGGATCTGGAAAATCGATAATAATCGTTGAAAAAGTATTCTTTTGATTGAGTGCCCAAATAAATGCATCGTCGTTTATAATTTCAACTCTGCTATCTGAAAAGGAATGATTGTTTAATTTTGACAATGCGGGATGTGATTTAAACAACTTTGTCATTTCAGGATCTAAATCCACTAGAATAATTTTTTTAACATCTGGGTATTTTAACAATTCACGAACAGCCATGCCATCGCCACCTCCCATGATCAACACCGTATCTCTATCTATAGCATTGGCCATGATTGGATGCACGAGTGATTCATGATATCGATATTCATCTAGAGTAGAAAATTGCAAATTGCCATTTATATATAAACGCAATTCGTTTTTGCTGTTTGTTACAACAATACGTTGATAGGGCGAAGATTTGGAAATAATAATTTTATCGTGATAAGCGATAGACTCGGTATATTGTTGAATGTAATCTGCCAAAACAAAACATGTCAACATAAGTAAGAACACCAACCAAGCAACCGAAATTAAACTCCGAATATATTTTACTTGATTTTTGAACGTGTAAATAACCCATAATGCAACTGCGGTGTTTATTATTCCAAAGAATAAGGATGTGCGAATAAGTCCAACATGAGGCACAAAAAATAATGGAAATATCAACGATGCCAATAATGCACCGATATAATCAAATGTAAAAACCTCCGATACAAGATCTTTAAATTCAAATTCTTCTTTGAGTATGCGCATAAGAATTGGAATTTCCAAGCCAACAAACATGCCGGTTAAAGAAACAATTGCATATAAAATTACTCTAAAGTATACAACTTGATCAAATACGAGAAATAATAATGTAGAACTAAATCCACCTATTAAACCTACAAGTAATTCAATTTGGATAAACCATACAATTAAATTTTTATTTAAATAACGCGACAGATATGAACCAATACCCATTGCAAATAAATAGGTACCAATGATGGTTGAGAATTGCGTAATAGAATCACCTAACAAATAACTTGCTAAGGTACCTGCAACCAATTCATATATCAATCCGCATGTAGCTATTACAAAAACGGATAATAGTAAAAGCGTTGATTTTGTAAGTCTTCTTTTATGCAATGTATTATCCATGTATCGCTGAAGAAACAATGATTGCAATGGCAATAATAAATGCACCAGCAATGATTGCCAAAGCATGATTTTTATTTACCAGTATTTCTTTCCATAAATTTTCTGGTGTTATTTTTTCAATAACCCAAAAAGCAAAAACCAAAATAAAAATTCCGATGAATGAATATAAAATAGAAGAAATAACGTATTTGATTTGAATGTAATTTTCCATGAGTATATGTGTTTATTTGTGATTGTTTTTATGTCCTTCGGGTGCCCATTTCTCAGCGCTTGATCCGAGCAAGCGCCAGCCAGTCATACCTGCGTATATGAATAAAAGAATACATATAAACATGAGGCCAACCAACCATTTAACTTTTAGATATTCCTTTATCATTATCCTGCTGAGTTACTATTTTTCCACCTTGATTCGTTGAACGTATGAATATAAATCATACAACCTATTGGCATAGACAAACCAATTACTAACAAAAGTATAAAATTACTCCATAGGTTTACTCCTTTTGTGAGGGTTAATCTATATGAAGTTGGCTGAGTCAAACTATATGTTTCAGCAAATGATTTTATTACAATGCGGTATGTGCCATTCTCACTTTCTGAAAGTGTGATGGTATGCTCTGTCGACCCTTCCGTCCAATCACTTCCAAAATAATATTCCACTCCATTTTCTAAGAAATATTCTTGTCCAGTATTGTCATTAATCATTTGGCAGGATACTTCAAACCAATTATTACTTACAGGGGCATATAAAGAAACATCTACTGCCGTAGAATTGAATAAACTTGATATCTTAAACGGCTCGGAGACAAACATATTTGAATCTGGGTAGTACGTACCCCTATCTGTTATTTGTATGTGGTGCAAAGCACTTACTTGAATAGAATCAACATTTTCATACGACAACGTTGAACTTGGATTTATCTCCTGCTGCAAATCAAATACAGTTGCCTCATCACTCATAAAAAGTAATATATAAACGGCACCAATCATTGCTAATAAAAAAAAGAAGGCAACTTTCCTTAAAATAGAATTAGAAAAATCTAAAGGTATTGGTTGAATTGAAAATACACCTGAGCGACTAGGGAGCCAAACATTTTTGCCGAAATTGAAAATCGTTTTTAATTTAGATTGAGTAATATACTCGCTTTTATACCAGGTAACGTGGGTATTTTTTTCTTCTACAGTTAATCCATATGGAGGATAAATGAATTCTCTAACACGCGGTTTTTCTTTGTCTATTATGTCCCAAAAAAATTCTCCTTCGGCTGCAACGTGAACGGTTCTATACGAATTAAAATATAAAAAATAATTTCCCTCATATAAAATCTCTCCTCGCGTGTTAGATTTTATTGAATGCGGCAATCGCTCCACATAACTCCAATGTCCTTCATACTGGATAAAAGAAGCAACCGTTTCATCTTCATATTTAATTGTATAATCATTCCAATAATAACTTGTTCGGTCTTCTTTCACCTCCACAACTCCGATCAATTGGAATTTCTTTCCTTTATATTCGCCCGTTGTGCCAATAGGTATAACCGAATTTAATGTTCTTTTAAAGTGCGCATAAAAAGTAAGTGTACCTAAATGATTTTGAAAAAGATTATTGCACTTTTTACAAACAATATAAAGTGCTTTATCACCTAACATGCTGCTAATTTTATTGCTACACTTAGGGCAGGTATAGTGTATATAATCTTTCTCTACTACCGGTTTCCAGCTCATTACAATTTGATATTTAAATCTTTTAAATTAACAGTTTGCCCTGTAAACATTTCAATAACATTATTAGAATATAAATTAAAGTGAATTAGCTCCTTGTTATTACTGCATTCGATACTAACGCCTTTTGATTGCGAATAGTTAAAATCGGGTAATTCTCCTTCCATATAATAAGCATAAAACAAACTTAATTCATCCACAGTATATTCCATACCCTTATAATCAAAGACATGCTCTACTCTCAATTTTGCAACAGGTATCGCAGAAACATCTTTTTCAGGTTTAAGAATAAACCACTCGCCTAAACACTCACACAACCAAATGTATGTATTGTGGCTGTATGCAGCCCATTGATATAAATATCCTTCCGTATAAAAGTACCGAATGTATCCTGTAATTTGATACTGCTGGTTATTATATAAAAAAGAAGTATGCATTAATTCATTTCTGTACTCTTGAGGTTTTTTTGTTTTTTTTACCTCTACCATTGAATGGGTATTTCTTGAAATGAGTTCTTTACAATGACTACATAAAATAATTTCTGTATATAGATATTTTGTATGTGAATGTACCTTACAATATGGACACATTATTAAATCCATTATCGTTTCACTTCATTTTTATCTACAGAAGTTGCCTTAAAATAGTGTACACACGCATCAAATAAACCACGCGCTTTAGCATCGTTTTCTTGCTTAAAATTTGATAAAAATATATCTATTGTAATTAAATTATATTCTGGCCAAGAGTGAAATGCAATATGTGATTCTGTTAAGCAAATCATACCCGTATATCCTGCACCATCAAATGCATGATAAAATTCACCCAATGGAGTTAAGGTATAACTAATAATTTTTTCAGTAATCCATTGTTTAAAAGGAGAATAATCGCTTAAAAGTACGACTTCGTTGGTGTGTATTGTACCTAATACATGCAAGCCAGGGGCGTACCCATCCTTATTAAACATATTCGAAAATATAAAATATTAAAATTCTCTAAAAATATCCTTTTTGAAAGGTTTTAACAATTTTTTCACGCAACTATAAATTATTATAATATATAGCCCGCATAAACGGGCTATATATTAACTAAATTCCACTTCGATAACAGCAATCGTAGGGATGTGAACGCCACCTTTTAGGGTGATAAATTGATTGTCTGCAGACCAAATCGTGGTATTTACCATCATCATCTTTCCCTCTTCTGTCATGAAGGTCATTTTAACTTTTCCATGATATGCATTCCCTAGACGTTCTGCTCTTTCCAAATATATTTGTCTCAATCTTCTTTTAACGGGATCTTCTAATACGTCAACATTTGAAAATAAAATACCTGCTAAATCCTCTTTTTCTACCAACGTTACTTCCTGGTGTTCCATGTTTCCCATAATACTCGCCCTCATTTTAACAATCAAATTCCAATATGTTATATTACGAAATACTCGAATTATTGTTACTAATTATTTTTAAATCAAAAAAAGGGATGCTCTTATGCATCCCTTTAAATTTAATATTTAATTCTGAAGGAAATTAGTGTCCCATTTTAGTATTTGCATCGAATGAATTCAAATCTTCAAATGCTTTCTTTAAACGAGCTACAAATGTGTCTTCACCTTTACGTAACCAAACGCGTGGATCGTAGAATTTCTTATTTGGTTGATCTGCACCTTTAGGGTTACCGATTTGTCCTTGTAAGAATGCTTCGTTTCCTTTGTAGTAATTTAAGATACCTTCCCAGAATGCCCATTGCAAATCTGTATCAAGGTTCATTTTAACTACACCGTAACCGATTGCTTCACGAATTTCTTCTTGAGTTGAACCTGAGCCACCGTGGAATACAAAATCCAACGGATTTTCTTCTGTACGACCGTATTTAGATTTGATAAAATCTTGAGATTTTCTCAAAATTTTCGGCTCTAATTTTACACTACCAGATTTATATACACCGTGAACGTTACCAAATGCAGCTGCAATTGTGAATTTATCACTTACTTTTTTAAGTTCTTCGTATGCGTAAGCAACTTCTTCAGGCTTCGTATATAATTCGTCTTGGTGAATACCAGAATTATCTACACCATCTTCTTCACCGCCTGTAACACCTAATTCAATTTCAAGTGTCATACCTATTTTGCTCATACGATCTAGGTATCTTTTGCAAATTTCGATATTTTCTTCTAATGGCTCTTCAGAAAGATCCAACATGTGAGAAGAATACAATGGCTTGCCATGTACTTTGTAAAATGCTTCACCAGCAGTTAACAAACCATCAATCCAAGGAAGTAATTTTTTTGCTGCGTGATCTGTGTGCATGATAACACCTACACCGTATAATTCAGAAACTTGATGTACGTGGTGCGCACCAGAGATTGCACCTGCAATTGAAGCTTCTTGGTTGCCGTTTGGCAAAGATTTACCAGCGTAGAATTGGCTACCACCGTTAGAGAACTGAACAATAACTGGAGAGTTAGCAAGTTTTGCCGTTTCCATTACTGCATTTACAGTACCCGTGCTTACTACGTTTACCGCAGGGAAGGCAAGTTTTGCTTTTTTAGCTGCTGCAAATAAATCCTGAACTTGATCGCCCGTGATTACGCCAGTTAGCGCTTTGCTTGTTACATTTTCAACCATACTATTTTGTTTATTATTTCTTTGTAGTTGGATACATTACTTCCTATCAAAAGGAAGTTTTAAATATACAAAAAAAGCATAAAACACTGTATCAAATAGCCTTAAAATTGATTTTAATGTAATAATTCCTGTTTTTTTGGATAATACCATGTTCCTTTATGAACTGATTTAGATAGAATACACCCATTTTTAACATCCATTCGGCTAATTTTATATTTGCTGAGAATACTTAAGTACCTTGCAAGGATTATGCGTCTTCGGTCTAAACCCATTTTATGCAATTATTACGTAACCTATCGCTGCAATGCAAGTTGCAGCTTTTGTGATATATGGGAAAAACCATCGCCTTACGTTACCCTTGAATCTGCCGCTCAAAACCTGGGAGATTTAAAACGCTTGGGTGTAAAAGTAATTGACTTTACGGGTGGCGAACCCTTATTACATCGAGACATAGACAAACTGTTGCGCATGGCCAAAGATTTGGGCATGATCACAACAATCACTTCAAACGCGATGCTGTACCCAAAATGGGCCGAGCGTTTGAAAGGCTTGGTAGACATGCTGCATTTTTCCTTAGACTCGCCTGATAAAGCAGAGCACGATACATTGCGTGGAGTGGCTTGTTTTGATTTTGTAATAGAGTCGATTAAAATAGCTACATCGCTTGGCGAACGTCCAGATATCATTTTTACGGTATTCGACCACAACATTCATTTAATAAAACGGATGTATGAAGAGATCTGTTTGCCCAACAATTTAATTTTGATTTTAAACCCTTCCTTTGAATACAACCAAGTAGACATTGGCTCGAGTTTAAAAGAAAAGGATTTGGCAGAACTTAGCTATTGGGCGAAGAAAAAAAATATTTATATCAACGAAGCCTTTATTCAATTGCGCTTAGACGGTGGCAATCACATTGTAGACCCGATTTGTAAAGCGGCTTCTTCTACCCTAGTTATTTCGCCCGAAAACAAATTGATTCTGCCTTGCTATCATTTGGGTACAGACTCTTTCGATATCAATAATAATTTGTTCGAACTCTATCATTCAAAAGAAGTCAAAGCAATCATTGCTCAAGAAGGGAAACTCGAAGCCTGCGAAGGTTGTACCATCAACTGCTACATGCAACCGTCGTTTGCGGTGGAGATTAATAAGTATTGGTTTAAAGCATTGCCTAGTACGCTGAAGTACAGTTGGGAAAAGGGAACTTGGAAGCGGTTGTTGGGGTGAGGAAAATGGTTTAAAATTGCAGTCAAAGACTGCCCAATAAATGACACCAGTGACGCTTCACTTAACACTGGCGCCAGATGGTTATTGGGGTGAAGATGTCTGAATTTGGATCCGTAAGATTAAAATGATTAGTTGGATTGAATGAGCTGTTGGAGTCATCATTTCTCACCTAAGTACTAGTCAACGCGTTGTTGCGCCTTTTCTGGCCAACAACCTGCAAATGTATGGTGTTACTTTTTATCTTTATTAGCTAACACCATTTGTCTGAATTGGGATTCGTAGGATTAAGGGATTATTTGGATTCAATGAGGTATTGAAGTGATCAATCGCCCCACACCCTTCGCCTAAGTTCGGCTTTTCAACCAACCCCCAACTACTCTTTGATGATAAATTTTTCACCCTTATTACCGCTACCGATCCCAGCGGGATCGCATATTTATAGAAAAAAATTACCATAATATCATACGCGCAATACCGCAGGTATTATTTTATGTAATCTCAATGCCTACGACATCGCGCGTATTTATTTTTGTATGGGTTTTACTATAAATATGTGACCCCTCTGGAGTCATGACGAAAAGGTTGAGTTTAGCTCTTTTACGTGGTTGGTTTCACTCTGCAACGATCAACCAAAGCTCGTCGAGGTTGTGCCTTTTCTGGCCAACAACCTGCAAATTTATGGTGTTACTTTTTATCTTTTTAACGCTCATTCTTTACGAAACCTATGAGGTCTTTCCTCCATCACCTATACGCATTCGAATTACCTGCACCTTAACGTAGAAGACCTCATAGGTTTGGCTCGCTAATGTAGACGCAGCAAGAAATAAATACAGTCAAAGACTGCCGAATAATAGACACCAGTGACGCTTCGCTTAACACTGGCGCCAGAAATTCTCGTAACGAAATGTTATTATTTTAGCATTGACCTGTAACCTTTTTGCATAGTTGAATATGCAAAATATACTAAAAATGTATAGTCGGCTATACAATTCGCTTTCACATGTACGATTCCCGCCTTTACTTCTATCGTTTTGGGTACAAATACAACAACGGGTACATTTGCTTTTAGGTGACAGCTATATTAGCTAATTGCTGCATTCAAATCTAATTACCCATTCCCCAACATTCACATATCCCCTAATCCCTTCATTTTATTCATTCACTTTGTTATATTTACATATATACATTTACACCTAAGCCACATGAATCTTCGTATCTTTTTTGATCCCGTTAGTATTGAGTTGCAACCTTCGGATTTATTAGAGCCGTATATATTTGCCAATACCATTCATTTTTACAAAGATACCTTTCCAGATTTGAATGGGGTACACATTGCTTTGGTGGGTTTATCTGAAGAACGTGGCTCTACTACCAATCGGGGTGCTGAAAATGGTGCAACTGAAATTCGAAATAAATTATACAGACTACGCCGTGGTACGGGTAGCAACAATATTGTTGATTTAGGAAACTTACGCGTTGGTATCAACGTCGAAGAAAGTTACCTGCGTATCAAAGAAGTATGTGAATACTTATTAGAACTAAATATCATTCCGATTTTATTTGGTGGCACGCACGATCTGGATTTAGGACAATATCAAGCCTATGCGAATACCAATAAATTGATTAGTGTATTGAATGTGGATGCACACATTGACATGAATATTCCTACGGAAGATACCAGCAAAACACATTTGCACCGCATCTTACTTCATGAACCGAACTTCTTATTCAACTTTTCCCAATTGGCCTATCAAACCTATTTGACAGACCAAGAAACGCTGAATGTTCTTGAAAAATTATACTTCGAAATGTATCGCATTGGCCAGATGCGTGAAAATTTAGAAGAGATTGAACCTGTTATTCGCGATGCCGACATGCTCAGCTTTGACATTACCGCCATACGCAGCAGCGATGCTGCAGGCAATGCAAATGCACAACCCTTTGGATTGACAGGCGAAGAAGCCTGCCAAATTTGTTGGTATGCAGGATTGAATTCGAAGTTAACATCTTTTGGTGTTTACGAATACAATCCTTTATTCGACGAACGCAAACAAACGGCATCCGTCATAGCAACCATGATTTGGTATTTCATAGAAGGGTTCTACAACCGTAAAGACGATACCAATTACAGTGGAGAAAAATACGTACGCTACATCGTACCTATGCAGGGAGATCCTGCGCAACTTACGTTTTACAAACATTTGCAAACAGAAAAATGGTGGATGGAAGTTCCTTTCCCAAACAACAAACACCAATATGCACGTAACTCTATTGTTCCGTGTTCCTATACAGATTACCTAACCGCCAACCGCGGAGAATTACCTTACCGTTGGATTAATACGCATGCAAAACTCATCTGATGCTGCTCCGCTGAAGGAGTATACAAAGAATCAATTGGCGCTGCGCAACGGACAAGACAAACCCGAAATTTGGTGTGCGTTTAAAGGAATCATTTACGACGTCTCAAAATCAAAATTATGGCGCAATGGAAAACATTACGAACACTGGGCCGGACAAGATTTGACAGACGAAATGAAAGACGCCCCACATACGATAAATGTGTTTGATACATTGACGGTGGTGGGGAAACTAAAAGAGTACGGAGTATAGAGTACTTAGTACGAAGTAAAAAAAACGCTAATATATAACGTTGCAGGTGGTTGGTCGAAAAGACACAAGCCACGGCGAAAATTTAAGCATTTCCGAATATATATAATTTAAAATTTTCAACCTACTTTGTACTTTATACTCAGTACTTAGTACTTCTTCAAAAGCATGATTGCAATCGTCGATAGTGGTTCAACAAAATCAAATTGGTTGTTCACGGGTAAAAAAACCGGGGCTGATTTTTCCATACGTACAACGGGTATCAATCCCTTTTATCAAACAGCTGAAGAGATTCAGGAAGCCTTGCAAAAAGAATTGGTTCCGAATCTTCCACAGGCAAGTTTGATTACGGAGGTTTATTTCTATGGGGCGGGTTGCGAAATGCCCGCACAACAAGCGATCGTGGCTAAGGCCATTTCGCCCCTATTTAATAATTGCATTGTACATGTAGATAGCGATTTGATTGCGGCTGCACGTTCGGTGTTGGCAGACGAAGCAGGAATTTGCTGTATCAGCGGAACGGGGTCGAATACCTGTTATTACGATGGCCGTAAGATTGTGCGTAATATCAACTCCCTGGGCTTATACATGGGCGACGAAGGTAGTGGTGGCTTTTTAGGCAAACTGCTTGCTCGTGATTACATACGGGAGTCTATGCCCGCAGGTATACGCGCACGCTTTGAAGTATTCACTGCGGATCGTAAAAGTGACATTATGGATAAGGTGTATAAAAAACCGTTTCCCAACCGCTACCTAGCATCGCTTGCACCTTTTGCAATTCTACATAAATCAGAAGCATATATCAACGCATTGATTGAAGAAAATTTTCGTTTGTTGTTTGACAATTGCATTTGTAGGTACGATCATTTTGAAACATTACCTGTTCGGTTTATCGGATCTATTGGTTTGCACTTAAGGGAAGCCCTTGAAAAAGTTGCTGCAGATAAAAAAGTAACCATTGATAAAATAGTGGCCGACCCGATGCAGGGTTTAAAAGAATATCATTTGAAACACACGATATGAACATCACTGAATCTTCATCCAATTATTCAAATTTGGAACAGATGTCTGTTTCAGATTTATTGACAAGTATCAATACCGAAGACAAAACCGTACCGCTTGCGATTGAAAAAGCCTTGCCTCAGTTAGAAGCACTTATTCATTCCATCGTGCCACTTATGAAAGCAGGTGGCAGATTATTTTATATTGGTGCAGGTACCAGCGGCAGACTCGGTGTAGTAGATGCATCTGAATGTCCGCCTACGTATGGCGTACCACAAGGCATGGTTGTTGGCATCATTGCTGGTGGTGACTCTGCCATTCGCAAAGCGGTTGAGTTTGCAGAAGATGATGCAACACAAGCCTGGATCGATTTGAAGGCATACAACATCAATACAACTGACACCGTTATTGGCATAGCAGCATCGGGCAGAACGCCCTATGTAATTGGCGGATTAACGGCTGCAAGAGAAGCAGGAATCAATACGGGTTGCGTTGTTTGCAATCCATATTCTGCAGTAGCTGCAGCTTGTGTGTTTCCAGTTGAAGTGATCACGGGTCCAGAATTTGTTACAGGAAGTACACGCATGAAAGCAGGAACGGCACAGAAGCTTGCACTGAATATGATTTCTACTTCCGTTATGATTCAGCTGGGTAAAGTGAAAGGGAATAAAATGGTGGACATGCAATTGAGCAATTTGAAATTAATTGATCGGGGTGTCCGCATGATTATGGATGAACTTTCTATGGATGCAGAAGCCGCAAAAAAACTGTTGACTGAAAATGGCTACAATGTACGCAACGCCATAAACGCATACAAAGGCCATGCATGAAATCGAACCTTTTTATAATTGGGAAGAATATTATACCTCTGTAGAAGATGTGCAATCGCCTTTTTATGAAGCGGAGTATAATACCGAATCGTATAGCAATGCTATTTATGGATATTACATTCATCCGTTTTGGGATTCGATCGGATCGGAAACACTATATGTAAAAATACTTTTTGCAGATTACGAGGAACAAGTCGTAGTCATTGAATTTATAGGAGAATGGAATGACACCTTGCATAATGACATCATGCACTTCAAACGCAATGTACTTGACATCTTGCTTGCAGAAGGAATTACAAAATTTATTTTAATCGGAGAAAACGTCATGAACTTTCATGGTTCAGACGATGAATATTATGCCGAATGGTTTGAAGAAATTGAAGATGGATGGATTGCAGCCATCAACTTTAGAGAACACATTCTAGAAGAATGGAAAAAATACGGATTGGATTATTACATTAATTTTGGAGGTACGCTTGAAGTCTTGAATTGGCGGACGATGAGACCGCAGGTATTTTGTCAGACAGTTGAAGGTTTGATTCAAAAAAGATTAGACTAAATGAAAATAAAGATGGTTGGCCGAAAAAGGCAAAACCATAGCAAAAAACGAAGTGGAAATTATAAAAAACAAATTCCAAACTACTAGAGTATTCTAATCGTTTGGAATTTGTTTTTTATCTTTTGGAATTTTCTTTTGGGAGAATTATTTTCACTTCGCCCTGGTTGTTTCTTTTCGACCAACCATTTACCAATTCAATAATTATTTTTTTCCTCTAATAAATCCTTGTTGTTTCATCCTTGAAATTACGGCGTCCCATACTTCATCAATTGTTTTTTCAATATAAATTGGATTCGTAGTGGTTGTTATGCCAGACCATAAGACTTTATTTTGTGACACAGAAAACACATTGGTTTCAATCACATAATTTTGATTTTCTGTATAATATCCTGGAGAATAATAACCTCCATAATACATTCCATACCAACCATAATAACCACCTTGATACGTACCAGGTACATAAGTTGTAGTTTTTTGATCATCAATTAAATTCATAGTAACAATACCATCGTAGCCATTTTGGGCTAAAAAATTTTTCACTCCAGGCTCATCCATATCTTTTTGTTCAACACCAAAAACTTCATAGGATTGTCTGAATGTAGTATCCTTCGATGCCAATTTATCTTCTGCAATCCTTCTTGTTGTTTCATCTTTTAGTAAGGCAACAACCATCACCTTTTTAAATTGCTCTTTCGTGTATGTTGCACCTGGTGCTTTCCAACTACTTTGTAATGTAGTTGAGGTGCAAGCACCGAAACTGAATAAAAATAAGAGTACTAGCGAGGCGAAAGAATATTTTTTCATATTATATGTATTTTGAATATATATAATATACTTATATTTTATAAAATAAACGAATTACAAATCTCCTTTTTTAACCTTCATCGCTTTAGCTACGCTATACTTTCTTCCTGTAGCAAGTTGTATGCAGAGTGCACGTTTTGTTTTAAACTCTTCGATTTTAAAGGAATCACTCTTAATTAAAAACACATCCCCTACTTTTAAATCTTCTAAGAAAATATAGTGATCTGCATCTGTATCGTATCTACTCAATACCTTCATCAATGCAATATCTCCGCAGGATGAAGCCGATGGTTCGTTGTACATATGTGCATGCAATGCTACCAATACATCTTCGGGAAAAACATCAGGCTTTAAAATGGGGTACATGACTTCTTTAAAAGCAGACTGCCATTCTTCTCCATGTGGCTTTACAGAAACGCCATGACGAATGGTTGTAACGAGATGCGCGACTTCGTGTAAATAGGTTACTAAAAATGAATACCTATTCAAACCTCTATTGACCGTAATGGTATGTTTCTTTATTCTCGGATCGAAGGTATAATCACCCAATTTTGTTTCTCTATCGCGGCTTGCTTTAAAATGAAATCGACCTAATTTCCACAGTTCAATAACATACGCTATAGCGGTTGGAGGAACATGAGCACGCAGTATATCAGGTGTAGAACGCATAGCTGAAGATACGTATTTATATAAAAAAAGAAAAACCGCTCAAAGAGCGGTTTTTCTTAGCATTCAATGGACCGAAGTCCAGTGAATTACTTAACAACTTCAGTTGTAGTAGTAGTTGTAGTAGTATCTGGAGCCATTGTAGTAGTATCTGGAGCTACTGGAGCAACTTCAGTTGGAACTACAGTAAGAGTATCTTCGTTAGATACTTCAACTTTTTTTTCTGCGCAAGAAGCGAAAGCTAAAACTGCAGCAAGAGATAATAATGTGAATACTTTTGTCATGATTGTAATAATTTATAGTTTATTTTCGGATACAAATTTAGTACTTTTTTCAATTATCCAAGGTGAATCGATGGTTTTTTTATTAAAAAAACTCTTATAAATATATATTTATAAGAGTTTTAACAATTAAATTTTATTTTTTTCTAAAAACGATCGAAATAGGCACTCCTTCAAAATCAAAATATGCTCTAATCTTATGTTCCAAGAATCGTGTGTAGGATTCTCCTACATATTGAGGTAGGTTACAGAAGAAAGCAAAAGTTGGAGACTTTGTCGGCAATTGAGTAATATACTTGATTTTTACATACTTCTGCTTTGTTGCAGGAGGTGGGTTATAGTCAATTTCTGGAAGAATCTTGTCATTTAATTCAGAAGTTGGTACGCGTTTCCCTCTATTTTCGTACGCTTTCAAAATTGCTTCTACCGATTGAAACAAACGTTGCTTATTTAATACTGAAATAAACATGATGATTGGATAATCAATTGGTTTTAGCGCATTACGAATATTTTCTTGAAATTCTTGTGCTGTTTTAGAATCCTTTTCGATCAAATCCCATTTATTCACTAAAATAACAATACCCTTTTTATTGTTGTGAGCCATCCAGATGATGTTCATGTCTTGTGATTCAATGCCACGTTCTGCATCAATCATAATAACGCACACATCTGATTCCTCTAGGGCTTTCACAGAACGCAATATAGAATAAAATTCTATATCTTCTTTTATACGAGATTTCTTACGAATACCCGCTGTATCTACGAAAATGAATTCCTTACCAAACACATTGTAATGTGAGGTAATTGAATCGCGTGTTGTACCAGCAATTTCTGTTACAATGCTACGATCTTTACCTAACAATGCATTTACATAAGATGATTTACCAGCATTTGGTCTTCCCAAAACAGCAATTTTAGGAATTCCTGCATTTGGATCTTCATCGCCTTCTGTTTTGAAATGTGAAATCACTTCATCCAACAGCTCTCCTGTGCCAGTTCCGTTTTGAGAAGAGATCGGATATATTTCACCGATGCCTAACGAATAGAATTCAGCACTCATGTGCAAACGTCTGTTATTGTCGGCTTTATTAACCACCAACAAAACAGGTTTTTTTGTACGACGAATTTTGTTTGTAAATTCTTCATCCAAATGATGTACGCCTACTTCTGCATCTACTACAAACAAGATTACATCTGCTTCTTCAATTGCAATATCAACTTGCTCTCTAATTTGGCCTTCAAAAATATCACTTGATCCAGTTACATATCCACCTGTATCAATAACGGTAAAGAATTTACCACACCATTCTGCTTCACCATAATGACGATCTCTTGTTACGCCACTTTCATTATCCATGATGGCTACACGAGCACCTACCAAGCGATTGAATAAGGTTGATTTACCAACATTGGGTCTACCAACTATCGCTACTATATTTGACATATTATTTCTTAATCTAATTTATACCCAAACTGACGCAAGTAAAATTCTTTACTTCTCCAATCTGGCTCTACTTTTACAAATGTTTCTAGGAATACTTTTTTGCCGAAGAATTCTTCCATGGATTTACGGGCCTGGGTAGCCGTACGTTTCAAGGCCTCACCACCTTGTCCAATTACAATTCCTTTTTGCGATTCACGCTCAACAATGATTACTGCTTGTATGCGCAACAAATCTTTCTGGTCTTTGAAAGATTCTATCAATACTTCCGAACTATACGGAATTTCTTTGCTGTAATTTTTAAATATTTTCTCTCTAAATATTTCGGATGCAAAAAAACGCTCGGGTTTATCCGTCAATGCATCTTTATCATAGAATGGCGGGTGATCTTGCAAATGCGACAACACCCACTTCAATACCATATCTGAATTAAATCCTTTGATAGCCGAAACAGCTAATATGGATTCTGCTTTTGGAAACTCTACTTTCCATTTTTCAATCAAGGCATCCATCTCTTCTTGTGTGGAGAGATCTACCTTATTCAATACCAACAATACAGGAACGTCAACATTATTCAAACGTTGCAATACCAAGCCATGATCTCCAGGATCTTTTACATCCAACACCCACAAAACCATATCGGCATCTTCCAAAGAAAAATCCACAAAACGCATCATAGACTTCTGAAGTTCGTATTTAGGCTCAATTACACCAGGTGTATCCGAGTAAACGATTTGAAAATCAGGATCATTTATAATACCCATTACACGGTGACGGGTAGTTTGTGCCTTAGGTGTAATAATTGATAGACGCTCACCTACCAAGCAATTCATCAAGGTTGATTTGCCCGCATTCGGACGACCAACAATGCTAACAAAGCCGGCTTTATGTGTTTTTGGGTTCTCCATTTGTATTTGTAATGTGCAAAGGTACAAAAAAGAATTGGCTTCAATACTAAGCTATTAGGATTGAATATGATATAAACATGGAGTTTTCATACATTGACAACGCTCAAGGCCTCGTAAAAAAACAAATAACAAAAGACAAATTTCAAACGGAGGGAATGTTCAAGTAATACTGTCGTTTTCCTTAACAGAATATAGAGTGCTAAAGACCTTCGTTTTGTTTCTCGCTTGTAAAAGAGTCTCTAATAATAAAGCCATCAGACCAACTGGGAATTTGCTCGGATGGTTGCTCATAAAATATTCCTTCCTTCCTTCCTTCCTTCCTTCCTTCCTTCCTTCCTTCCTTGGGTGATTACGAACATATTAAAAGAGGTTCATGGTTTTGTAATTCTATTTATCCATCTGTTAAAAGTTCTAAATGCATTTGATTGACCGTATTGAAACAAACATTCGATATTTGTATTATTCTACTATTCTATCTACAGTATGGAAACTGTATGGGAACTGTATGGGAACTGTATGGGAACTGTATGGGAACTGTATGGCTAATGTATGGGGAGTGTATGAAAAAGAAAAATATGCTGTTTAATTGAATACTGCATACTATATGCGTAAAGGCAGTTTGTGCAAAAGGTGTGTTTTGCATCAAAATTGTATTATTTTAATAATATTAAGTCAATGTCGTTTCCTTGAGAGAATTTAGAGTGCTGGTATCCTTCGTTTTGTGATTGTTTCAAGCTTTACGAAGGGAGATCAAATAATTAAATCGTCTTACCAACAGAAAAAGGGATCGACCGACTATTCAAAATGAATATATTTGCTCATTACCTCCTTAGGGAAACGACATTGATTCATGTACTAAAATTGTTGGGATCTAATTAGTTTAGCGATTGGTTGTTGGTTTAAAAGACAAAACCTATCCCGAATTTAATTGAGTTCAATAACGATTCATTCCATCCATTTGGAATTTGCCTTTTGTTTTTTGGAATATAAGTTTTCCTCTGCTACTTCAAGCGTGTCCATGTTTCCGTACTGTATAAAAAACCAATGTAGCCTCTCATGCTTAAGGTTCCATCATCGTTCAGCCACAATTTACCTGTATATGTTTTCCCATCCCGTACATCGTAAATTTTCCCGTCAATATATTCTCCATCATCGTAAATAAACTTATTAAAAAGAATTGACCCTAAAACAGGCTGGCTTCGTTTGGTTGCATCTGGATTTTTAGTGTCTAGTTGGGGCTTCCCGGTTGCTGGGTCATTGGGTTGCGACAGCCAAACAACTTTTCCATAATAGATATTGTTGATTTTATACATTTCAACATGGGCTTTTTTATCGGCAGAAAGCCATGTTCCAAGTATTTTATCTGCTTGAGCAAACGATGACATTGCAATTAAAAGGAGTGGTATAATAGGTAGTAAACGTTTCATAGCGATTTGGCTTACGGTTTATAGATTCACAAAACAGCATTTAAAAATAAAACGATGTGTAGTTATAAAAATTGCTAAAGCGTACCGAACAATAAATATACATTATTCAGAATAAAATCTCTCAAAGGCTCTACCACCTCTACTAGAAAGGCATGATGAAATAGCAGTGGCATGGGCAGTATAAGCCATGCAAATACCCAAACATGTGAAAGCACGGGGTGTGCATTTATTTTTTTAACGAAGGCGATTTTACCTTCTGCAAACATAGCCAAGCCGTGCAATACAAAATATAAAAAAGGCAAGCCATACCCTACTTTTACAGGAAAGGAAATTGCAATTTCATGCAAGAGCCCCGATACCAGAAATGAAGCAATCATTGCCAGAGGAATACCGTACATTAACTTCAACGGTTTATATACAACACTCGCGGTCATTTCAGAAAACGCCATATTCCAGCGTTTTCCCCAAAACTCTTTTAAGGATTTAGCCTTATAAGGAGAACGAAATAATTCCTTTACATCTACCCCAGAAAAACGCCATGATGCCGTACTTAAATTTAATATTCCGAAATGGAGTATAAAGCTTAATCCAACAAGCATCACCAATTCATACAAAAAAAATACGTTGGCATAATTCTGTTGCAAATAGACAGATCCAATTAATAAAGCAATACCAAGTATAATACGTGTTGTACCTTTTATCAAAAAAGGTACAACACCATTCAAGGGTTTTGAAGGAAAGGCTTCGAACAAACGTGGACGCATACCAAACCAACCGAGAGCAAATGCCAGCCATTGAAGTATTGTTACATTTGGTTTTCCTCTGTAGGCTTCCACCATAACAATTAACTTCATGGAAAGTAATTGTAAGGATGCGATTGCAATCATGCGATGAGTAGGACTTTCTGTAGATGTTGTCCATATTGAAAAAACAGCTGTTCCAATTACAAATGACCAACCCAATATTCGAGCAAGTTGAATACGTGTGACATATGGAAGCACATATCCCATTACCAATAGGATAACTCCCCAACCAATCAAGGCACCTAACATTAAATCCATGTGATATTATATAAGAATACGATAAAATAAACTGCTGCAAATACGATAAATAAAACAACCAATGCTACTTCACCTAGTGTAAAGAACAAACCTTTAGGTGCATCTGTTTTGTCAAAATAAAAGAATTGGATTCCAATACGTGTAAGCCAATACAAACTTATGAAAAGTGTAACACAAGATGCTAGAAAAGATTGATTGAGTAATTCATCTACCCCAAAAATAGATACCAATCCAAAACACACATTAATGACTAAAATATATGCGGCATAGGTCCAAAACATTTGTCGAATCAGCGGCTTGACTTTTGCCAATTCTACCTTCCAATTTAACACTTTTGGAATAATGCTACTACCAATTGCTAAAGCAATATGAAGTATTCCGCAAATAAAAATTAAGGTATGAAGGAAATTAAATATCATATCAAAAATAAATTTTATTGCATAAATATACGTTAATTTATCTATTCGGTTGTACCATCGAAATTTTCAGGATTGCGTTAAACTACTAACTCTTTGTTATTAAAAAACAACGCATAAGTCCCCTTTGGCTATTGTTGGTGTTTCCGCCAGTGCAATTAAATAATAATGTACAATCGCTTTTGCGGTGCACCAACAATCCAGTGAGCAAAAGTAGACGGTTGGTATTCTATATTTATCTTGGAATAGATTGTTCATCGTTTTTGTATTTTTTAATTCCATATTTAAAATAAAGCATTTATAATTTCGAATAACGATTTCTTATCCTTTGTTAAAACTTCCCTACCTTTACTCCATGAATCCATACCCCATTGCAGAAATAGTTGAGGAGATAAAGAACGCATTAAAACTGCATACGACCCTCATTTTACAAGCACCTCCCGGTGCAGGTAAAAGTACCATTCTGCCTTTGGAATTATTGCATTCGGATTGGCTTGGGAATAATAAAATAATCTTGCTTGAACCTCGCCGGATGGCTGCGCGAAGTGTTGCACAACGCATGGCAGATTTGTTGGAGGAAGAAGTTGGCAAAACAGTTGGATATCGAGTACGTTTTGATCAGCGCATTTCGGACCAAACACGTATTGAAGTAGTAACAGAAGGCATTTTAACCCGTCGCTTGCAACAAGACTCCACATTGGAAGGTGTTGGTATGGTTATTTTTGATGAATTCCACGAACGTAGTTTACATAGCGATTTATCGCTTGCTTTATGTAGAGACTTACAACTTATTTTACGGGAAGATCTGCGCATATTAATCATGTCAGCTACATTAGATGGCGCACAGCTGTCTTCTATTCTTGATAATGCACCAATCATTACCAGTAAAGGACGACAATATCCAATTGATGTACGTTACAATCCCATTGATACAAACGCACACATAAGCGCACAAGTAACAAGCGTCATTAACAAAACACTGAAGGAAGAAACAGGCGATATTCTTGTATTCTTACCAGGTGTGCGCGAAATACAACAAACGGCAGATGCTTTATCAACGATACACTCGGACATTTCCATTCGTCCACTGTATGGCGAACTATCTTTAAACGCACAACAAGAAGCCATCAAACCCGATGCGCAACTACGGAGAAAAGTAGTACTTGCTACATCGATTGCAGAAACGAGTTTAACTATTGAAGGCATTCACATTGTTATTGATAGTGGCTTGGCGCGTGTACCGAAGTTTGACCCCAATAGTGGGATGACGAAATTGGATACCGTTAAGGTAACACAAGATGCTGCAGATCAACGAGCGGGTCGTGCAGGCAGACTTGGTCCAGGAATCGCCATTCGTCTCTGGTCTGAAGCCACACACAACTATTTAAAACCGCAACGCATCCCTGAAATTTTAGAAGCAGATTTAGCACCTTTGGTATTAGAACTTGCACAATGGGGCGTAAAAGATATTAGCTCCATGACATGGGTAACCGTTCCGCCTAAAGGATCGGTGGAACAAGCAAAATCTTTGTTGCAAGAATTACACGCATTGAATCGGGATGCGATTACAGAAGAAGGCAAACGCATTGCCAATCTCCCTACGCATCCGCGTACAGCACACATGTTGCTAAAAGGCAAGGAGAATAACATGCTTCCGCTTGCAATTGATCTGGTTTGTATTTTGGAAGAACGAGATGCCTTGGGAAAACATGCAGGAGCAGATATCGCTTTAAGAGTTGAAGCTTTACGTGCTTGGCGCACAGGCAAGCGTTTCCAAGGAGAGAAACAAATTTTTGAACGCATAGAACGTTCGGTACAATCTTGGAGAAAAATTTTCTCCATTAAATCATCGGATTACTCATTCGATTTAGATTCCATCGGCTTACTCATTGCCGCAGCCTATCCTGAACGTATTGCAAAATTAGTAGATGCTGCATCGGCACGATACCGTATGGCCAACAGCCGCAATGTGCGCTTGCACGATCAAGATGTATTGGTTAAAGAAGAATGGCTTGCTATTGCACACGCCGATGCAGGTGTTGGAGAAGGCCGTATTTATTGGGCTGCAGCATTAAATCCTTTGCTATTAACAGATAGAATGGAACAACACGTTCGCATTCGTTGGGATGAGGCAAAAGGTATTTTGATCCAACAAGAAGAGACACGTATAGGAAGTTTAATCGTTTCGACAAAACCACTAAAAGAAGTGGACGAAACGCTACGCTGCAATGCTTTATGTGCAGCGGTACAAAAAGAAGGATTTAAACTTTTTAATTGGGATGAAGATTGCGCGCAATGGCAAGCACGGGTATTGTCACTAAGACTGTGGCGTTCAACAGAAGAGTGGCCAGATGTACGGTTCGAAGAATTGCTTTCAACCGTTGACTCTTGGCTTCCCTTCTACTTAAAATATGTAAAACATAGAGAAGATTTCAAGAAAATTCCAATGTTGGAAGTTTTAAATACCATACTTCCTTGGGAACAGTCGCAGATACTTACTAAACTTGCACCTACACATCTGAATGTTCCGAGTGGCTCTTCCATACTTCTGGAATACAAAGTAGATGGAAGCGCTCCTGTTTTATCCGTTCGTTTACAAGAACTCTTTGGTTTAACAGATACACCTGCAGTTAATGATGGCAAAAACAAGGTAATGATACATTTGCTTTCGCCTGGCTATAAACCTGTTCAAGTAACGCAAGACTTAAAAAGTTTTTGGTCGAACACCTATCCGGACGTTCGCAAAGAACTGCGGATGCGTTACCCAAGACATTCATGGCCCGAAGATCCTTGGAACGCAGAAGCGGTACGAGGTGTTAAAAGAAAAACGATTTAATTATTCATGTTCAAATACATAGGTCTATATATTTTATTTCTATTCACAACAGTATCACATACGCTTGTTGCACAATCTACTTGGCTATTAGCGGAGTCGATTGACAAAAACAATCTGTGGAATGAACCCTATTATAAACCGTTCAACTCGGCAGACAATTTAGTAGTATTCCGTACAGACTCAGCAAAATTTTGTACCGATTGTAGTTTACCAAATACCTTATGGAAAGGAATAGAATCTGGGAAAATAACCGCTTGGCAATTATCTAAAAAAATCGTTTTAGTTCCACAAAAATACAGCAGTATAAAAAGTCAATTACTTAACCAAGTTGCAAAAACAAATTCCATTGCATCGATTCAAGAAGCACTAACTTCTTCTGAAGTTACGATTTATAGAAAGCCCCTAAATGAAAATGCACAAACAATACATGAATTACCTATTGAATGGATCGCATTAAAAATTCCTTTTGAAAAAGACACAAGCATACTTTATTTAAAAGCGGCACAGTGTATTCCTTTTTTAAACACACCCACGTGCAAATGGGTACTGCCAAGCAATTACCATTCAACATTGAATATGGGAGATGCTTTAATCCAACGAAAGTATGTAGCCTCAAAAACGACACATATCGTTGCATCTGTAAACTTGCAACAAAGCATTTCTTTAAAAAAGAGTACACCTACTTTATTTATAACACTACTTAAAAATACTCAACCGTCCCTCTCTTTAGAAAATGCAGATACCTTATATATTCGTTTGCAAGCAATGTACAGCGCAAGTACTACAAGTGCATACAATAGAGGATTAAACAAAGCACATTTGATTGAATATCTATTAACCTCGCATGCAGAACAAAAAATCACAGTTTACAACTATCACGCAGAAGGATATTTTACTAAAATAAGTAAGAAAGAAATTGCCAATCATTTACTTGTTGAAACCATTGAAGACGAAGAATATGTTGTAAAAAGATATTCTTCAAAAGCCTTTACACGCATACATGTATTAAAAACATCAACCAAAATATCTACTGAAGAACGCATAAGCACTGACTGGTTTATCATTGGGATGGATACAAGTATTTCCACGAATGTATATAATACGCATGCCCTTGCTTTCAAGTATACGGATGTCATAGAGTTGATTCGCACAACCAATATGATGTGGTATAATGGGTTAAATGAAAAAGATTCGGTTCGTTTAGACGTAGCATTACAAAAAGATTACATTGATTACGATGCTATGGTTTTATCGAATATATATGGAGATACAATTGCTTCTTTTTCAAAATACCCGAATTGGGTAGAACAAAAAAACGAACAGGAGCCCATGTCGATCTTATATTCCTATGGGAGTAATCTCATAAAATCATTTAAAGGAAGCACGTTAAACATTCCTGTTTCAAAAAATAAAAACACAAGTCACACATACTATTTAAGCTACCAATTCACATCTGGGAATACAGCGTCCAGTTCAACGGATGCAACGCTTATAGATGCATTGATTGATGGCATTCAGCATAAGAAAATAGGAGTTTATACAGACCCAAAAATGGAGCATAAAACATCTATGAACAGCGTATTAAACAAATTGGACAAATCGCGGTTTTACAAAACTGGAAACACGAAGAAAGACAGTATCTATATCAGTAAAATACCGCTAGAAGAACGCTATATTAAAACTTCCGAGCTCTCCGATTATGAGTTGATTAGTATGTATACTTCTAACGGTAAAAAATCAATAAATACGGGTCTTTCATTCGGTGTATTTATCCCCGCTGAATTAAATCCACAATACGAGACCGACACCTTGTGCTATGTTTCGTATGGAGAATTTTTATCTTTCATCAAAAAAAGTAAAGCATATAAAAAATTGACCACGCAATTTGAATCGCTCTTAAATCAACATTCCATTATCCTTGTAACAGATTTTTATGATATCGTTACGTACGATGCATCTAATGAAAATACAACTGTATGGAGTGATTTACCAGAGTATGTTAGGGAGCGCTGTTTATTGCAGTCAATGACAGCTGAATAATACACACCTGTCTGAAGACTGGCGGGAGGTAAAATAAGGCCTGCCTGTAGATTGATTTAAGTGTACTGATATCTTATTTCAGATTAGTTCAATCTTTAAGAATGGTTAGTCAGAAAGACACAACCTTGGCGAATTAATATAGGACTGAATGTAATTGGATTTGGTATAATGCACACTAGTCAATGAATAGATTGCAATAATTTAAAAAATAAAAAAGTCCCGCTTTCACGGGACTTTTCACATACTCAAAATGAGCAAAAATTATTTTTTGAATGTCACATTGTACAATTCAATGCTTTCTTTCACGATACGGAATGCATCTTCTTTACCTAAGAAACCTTCAACAACAACTTCTTTGTTTTCAAGAATTTTATAATCTTCGAAGAAACGTTGCACTTCTAAAATTAAATGTGGAGGCAAATCTGTAATATCATTGTAGTGATTCACCGAAATATCGTCAGCTGCTACAGCAATGATTTTGTCATCACTTTCGCCACCATCTAACATACGCATTACACCAATTACTTTTGCATTTACAATGCAAAACGGAACTACTTCTATTTGAGAAATAACCAATACATCTAAGGGATCTTTATCGTCGCAATACGTGCGAGGAATAAAACCATAGTTTGCAGGATAATGAACAGAAGAAAAAAGCACACGATCCAAACGCAATAAACCAGATTCTTTATCTAATTCATATTTTGCTTTGCTTCCGCTAGGGATTTCAATAATACATTGAACAATTGATGGAGAATTTTCTCCATAAGAAACATCATGCCAAGGATTCATATTTTTAAAATTATTAGTATCGCAAATTACGAAATTTATCGCTTTTTTGATACTATTATTAACAACTGATTTATAACAAATTACAATTAATTCGGCATTTTATAATGCGAAGCTATGATTTTTTCAAACCATTTTTTAGGGACCAACCTACGTACAAGGATGGAAAGCTTTTGCATGGGCTTTCCTACTACATAATTGATATCTGGATTTGACGCATGAATCATTCTCTCAATTGCTTTTCCCATTAATATAGGATCCGATGAATGCGCCACTTCTGCATTAATCATTGCTTCAACTCGGCTTATTTCTGCAACATAAACAGATCCTGACCTACCGGCCTTTGCCACTCTTCTATTTTCGCTGATATTAGTTGCAAAATCTCCCGGATCAACCACACATGCACGCACGCCATATGGTTTCAATTCCATACGCATCGCTTCGGTTATCATGTGAACAGATGCTTTAGTAGCGCTATAGATGCCTCTATAGGGCAAACCCATGTAACCTGCAATTGAACTTACGTTTATAATCAATCCGCTTTTACGTTCGCGCATATGAGGCAGAACAGCCTGCATGGTACGTAAAATACCATATACATTTGTTTCAAATACTTCTTTTACCTCTTCGGCAGTACTATCTTCAATAGAACCCAACATTCCGATGCCTGCATTGTTAATCAACACATCCAATTTGCCTTCTGCATCAATGATTGTTTTTAATGCAGGAGTTATTGTTGATTCATCCAATACATCTAGCGCAATCAATTTAAAAGGTACTTCATCTTTATACCGATTTGGATTTCTGCTTGTACCATAAACAACAAAGCCTCTTTGATGCAAGTATAAACAAATGGATTTCCCAATACCCGAACTTCCGCCCGTAACTAAAACGACTTTATTCATGTTATTTTTTTTGAAGCAACACTGCTACTTTATTAAAATCAGCGGCTGCATTTACAACACTTCTGTACTGTTCAAACTCTGATAGAGGGTAATGTAACTGAGAATAAAATTCCTCGATGGAAACAATAACTTTCGTTCCTTCTATCTTATATTCGGATTTGAATTTACAGGTCACTTCTCCTTTAGCATTTTTAATCTCTTTAAAAAGAATCAATTGGTCTAGATTTTCCATTTTATAACCATCCGGAATATTGATTACAATTTTACGCATATACGAACGATTGTAATCACATTCAACAGGCTGTTTACGTTGTTTTTCTTGATACAATTGAGATTGTTGCCCAATGACTTTCCCAATATTGAAAATAAATTTATCTCCAGCACTTTCTAATAACGAAGAGGATTCCATTTTCAAATCCAATAAAAGAGGCACATAAAATGTACAGTTATTTCTATCTGTATTTTTTGCTTCACCTTTTATCATTTGTGCATCTTCAACGGTACTTTCAGCCAATTCTTTAAGAATTTTATTTTTATCCTCATCACTAATTAAATCGTAAAATGCTACAATTCCATTACCAGAATACCCGCCTAAAGACCTAGTCAAATCTATCAACACCTTATCATCTTCCATTTTAAATGAAAGATTTATATCTAAGTTATCATACGTTTCTTTAGAAGAGTTTTCTCCTATATACCGAACTTCCGATACCGCAGACTTTATTTCTCCAATAACAACTGGCTTTATGAATAGGCCATAATTATCCAAATAGCTATACGGAATCATTGGATAGCGCATGCCCACTTCAGTTGGAGCAAAAAACTTTTCTGTAGTAGAGAAATAAAATACATATTTTGTTAAATAATCCCAAGATTCGAAGGTTTCATCAAAGGGTAAATCCATACGATCGGATGTCATTACCAATTCGTATTTAATCTTAGCCAGTTCAAATATTTTATTATACAAAATAACCAAGCCCGTTTCATTTGCTTGCTTGCCCTTCAATATAGACGACAAGGTGCTAAATTGCGTGGAGCCAGATTCTACCAAAACAATATTATTTTTTACATATTTCTCAACGGCTTTAATTTTATCTTCTGGATTAACAAGGCTTGACAAACCAATTGTGCTAATTAATTTTAAAACAGCCTTATCGGATTTTGTATCAACTGGGTGTGTATTTGCATAAATATTTTTTGCAACTTCAGCATATGTAAACAACTTAGATTTACCATCGTTGCGATAGGTGTTGTAAGAGAGTCTGTATTCAACACGCATTCTATTGCGTTCATAATTTGCGAACTCTTCTTCAAGCAAAACGGGTACAGAAACATTTTGTACTGTTAAATAATTCTTTTCATTATACGTGGTATCCTTCATTGTCGGAAAACCATTGAATGATTTCGTTTCAAAAGTTAGGTTCTCTGGACAAATAATTTTTATCGTTACATCTTTATTTAAGGTTCCAAGCTGTACATATTCACGACCATAAAACTCAGGTGTACGCTTTAATATATATATGTATTCAATTTCAGAACCAACCTCTACTCCTTCAATAGCAAATATTTTATACCCATGATTTTTTTCAACATCATCAATCTCCTTAATATTACCTTTATCTAATTCTGTTATTTTACCAGACTTACTAATGGAACGAACATGAAGCTGAAGTAAATCACTCACATCACGCATAGAAATAAATACTTTATTATTCTCATTCACTGCAGCATCGTTGTTTACTCGAATGATTTTATGAACGACTTGTATCATTTCTAATAAACGAGCATCATTGTATGCGTATTCGAGAATACGCACATCTTTAATGCGAACAGTATTTTCAGCTTCATCCTCGCTTGTTAATGCATGTCTTTTGGGACTTGCCTCCCAAGTATAGTCTGCATTTTCAAATTCTGCAAATGTTATAAGTGAAACAAAAAATAAGGAGATACCTATTAAACATTTTTTCATTTTTATATTATTTATTTTTTTTCAATGTAATATTTTCCTTGTATGATTTATTCATTTCTGAAATCATTTTATTCCATTCGTTAAATTCTTTCTTTTCTATCATTAACGAATTCATATAAATTGACTTTCTCAATGTAATCGTCCGTCCCGATTTTTCATATACAAAATCAAATCCTGCTTTATCATAGGAATACGATTTATTTAAGGGAATATTTTTCACATTATACCCTTCTGGAATTTCAAATACAATTACTTCATTTAGAAGTGTGGTATTATCATGCATGAAATCCAATTTTCTCGTTAACGTATCAACGAGGTCTGCGTTAAACATTTTAAATAAATGAAGGTTTACAAATACCTCATCTTGATAGCTTACAACATAGTCTGGCAATTCGTAGTCATAATTAAAAATAAGTTTCGAATCTCGATCTTCAATATTTTTTACACTAGCATTACTTATGCTACACTTATTATTACCAAATTTCAAATAGCTGTTTAAATATTGAGTCTTTTCTTCTTTATGTGCATTTACATATCGATAGGTAAAATTTATTTTAGGATAACCCGCAACGGTTCTATAACCCACGCCTTTTAAACGCATATTTGTTAATGTACACTTTACACTATCGTACACTGTATTTCTTTCTTTAGGTAATACGGGTACTTCAACAATTTTAAATGTTTTACCCGTTAAAGAAATCAATGCTTGCTTTCCTTGAATGTGATCCGTCGGAAAACCAAATGGTTGATACTTGCCCGTTGCATCTAAGAAATAAGTAGAATCATTTATATTCACTTCTGCAATCATGTGATTAAAATTACAAGGCGAAGGCATTGTCGTAATTTTATACGCAATATCCCGCGTACCTATCCATGCAATATGTGCATCCAAGCCAGCAGATTTATGGATAACCGAAATTAAATTGGCCATATCCTTACAGTCACCATACCGCTTTTTATAAACATCCGAAGCAGCTCTAGGTACAAATCCACCATACCCATCTTCAAAGGCTACATAATTCACATGGTCTTGTACCCAATAGAATATATTTTTTGATAGTTCATAATCCGTTTTAGAAACAGCTTTAAGTGAATCAGACAATTGTTTTATAGAAGGATCTTTTTCATTTTGAACTTTCTCTACAAAGGTATATAACCAATTGTACAAGCCTTGTTGGTTTTCAAAG
Organism: uncultured Cytophaga sp.; assembly: GCF_937863595.1. Classification (GTDB taxonomy): domain Bacteria; phylum Bacteroidota; class Bacteroidia; order Cytophagales; family Cytophagaceae; genus Cytophaga. The sequence continues at coordinate 2,474 of NZ_CALMGQ010000186.1, read as the reverse complement.
TAAATTCGATTCCCATTTGGCGTATTGATTTTATTTACCTTAATAAATATTTGAGGTGAATAGTATCCAATGCTTAATGAGCGTCCCTCAAATACAATGGATGGCAAATTTTTCATACGCCATGTATGTGTGGTATAATTTCCTTTTTTAATCTGAGTATATTCAATTTGACTTGGTGCTACATTATACAAAAGCGTATCAAATTCAATTGAATTGTTACACACCAACACCAACTCTGAAAGATCGCATGGATACTCTGCGGCAAAATTATACGGAGAAATAAGTTGAGGCAATAAATAATTAGTTGTATATGAAAGCTTTGTGATTGAACCTTCTTTCAATTGAGGATATACAAATTTATATTCCTTCATATCATCATAAAATACCCCAGAGCTATATGAAGGCGATAAGCTAAATTGCTTTACTGGATATATTTTATATTTCCCTTTTTCATCAAGTGCTTTGGTTTCTGCATGAATGTTAGAAACTGGATTTAATGTACCTGAATAAATTTTATCCTCCGAACGATTTTTTGCATTTTCATTCAAGTAGAAGCACTCATCTAAATGCTCGGCATTTAAACTTAAGGTGTCTTTAATTAAGTCCATCTTAAACGTTTGTCGCTTTACCAGATAAGCAGCATTTTCTCCTGGATATTTCGACAGATATTCTTTTGTAGAAAGTGTTTGTGCTATCCCAGAAAATGAGAGTAGCATCAATATGAAAAGAAATGTACTTTTTGTTTGCTGCATGTGCATGATTTAATAAACAATACCGTCTCTATAAAATAATTTTCTCGTTAACTTACCCATCTGATCGTAATACATGCAGGTTCCATTTAATTTACCCAAAACATATACTTCAACCGATTTCACCGAACCATTTGCATAGAATGTTTTGCATACACCATCTTTTTCACCGTATAGATAGTTTTCTTGTTTAGATATTTTTCCATTTAAGAAGTACTCCGTAGCTTTTCCTTCTTTCATTCCGAACACATAATTTATTTCAGAATGAAGTACACCGGTTGAAAAGAATTCTTTATACGTTCCATCTCTACGTCCCTTTATAGACGAATACTCAATAGCTTTAGTTCCGGAAGGATACGTAGACTTGTAATCGGCCGTTTCGTAATATACAGGAATTGCAGCAACAAGTTTCCCATCTACCCCAGGATAGGAATAACTTTTAACAACATCATCTTCAAAATTACGAACAAAAATAACCACGTTAGGAAGATCTGCTGAGTAATAATTAATTGCTCCGTCATATACATCCATATCCCAATTAATATCAAAGTCTTTATAGCCACTTTCTAAATAATCAACCCACAAGCTATCTTTCGACCCTCTTTTATAAACTCCAATTGACTCAATTTTTTGATTTGGATAATAATATTTCCACAATCCTTCTCTAAGATTGTTTTTAAAATTCCCTAAAATAGCTAGGGTACCATCTTCATCAAAATTTTTGATTTCACCTGAACGTTTCCCTCGAACATATTTCAAAGTCTCTTCCACAGAGCCATTACTATATTTAAAGGTCAACACACCATCGATTAATCCGTTCTTCATTTGATACTGCACTTTGGATTTTCCATTTGGGTATACTGTTTTATATTCACCCGTTCCTTTGGGGAAATTATTTGTATAAGCTACAGCACCTAAGGTATCAAAATGATTTATAAATTTCACAAATCCATATTCGTAGTATTCTTCCCTTTTTTTCAATTCAGTTTCCGAGTATTCTGTATTATACCGATACTTTTCATTATCCAAATAATAATATTCATATTCTTTTTTACCATTTGGGTAATAACCCAACCAATATCCTTGCTTTTGATCTTCTACTAAATAGCCAATACGTTCAAGTTGTTTGTTTCTATAATACGCTTTAAATAAGCCATCCCCGATGCCATTTTTATAATATTTTTCAGACTCTACAAAACCATTTGAATAATAATTAATCGTTAAGCCATTCAACTCACCTTTTGAATATTGACTTTTGGTTTCTAAAAAATCATTTTGATTGTAAAATTTCCATTCACCTTCTTGCATCCCATCTTTAAATATTCCTTCCGCACTCAAGGTTTTGCCATCTGGGTAATACGTTTTATAAACAAGTGTACCGCCTTTTACTTTACCAGTAGAAACAACAACACCTTTCTTATCATAAATGGTATAAGACGTTAATTGATTGTCTGAATAAATATAAACACCATGAAGTATTCCATCAACATCATATTCCTTTTGATCTCCCGACTTTTTCCCTTTAAGGTCATACTTCGAAATTTGTTCAAGATTCCCATTCTTATAATAACTAACCCATTTCCCTACAAGAGCACCCATATTGTTATATGATCCTGAGTCCAACAATTGTTTGTTATCATAATAACTCAGCCAAACTCCAGTCATGGTACCTGCAGCATATTGACCCTTCTTTTTCAATATCCCATTTTCATGATACTCTTCAAA
>NZ_CALMGQ010000185.1 GCF_937863595.1 uncultured Cytophaga sp. | reverse complement strand
TAAATTAAATTTTATTAGTTTCTAACGATATCTTTTTTTAATATATATAAATCTTTCAAAACCTACTTGATTATTGAAATGAGCCATATTCCTATGGCTCATTTTTGTTTTAAGTATTCAATAGCCCTATCTTTAATTTCGCAATTGAAATTTATGAAGAATTATAAAAAGTACTTTAGCATTGCTGCGCCGCCAGAAGATGTTTATTTAGCCTTAACCGTTCAGACAACCATGTTACTTTGGACGGGAGAAGATGTTGTAATGTCAACGGTTCCTGGATCTGAATTCTCTTTGTGGGACGGAAGCATTGAAGGAAAGAATCTAGAGTTTGTAGAAGGTAAAAAAATTGTACAGGAATGGTATTTTGGAGATCAAGAAGAACCATCTATTGTTACAATTATTTTACATCCAGATAAAAAGGACTCAACGTCTGTTGAATTAAGACATTCAAACATTCCGGATGAGGCATATGATGAAATTGTTGAAGGTTGGAATGGTCCATATTTTGGGGCACTACAAGAGTTTTATGAGGGTGAATAAAATAATAATGAATAACATGATGCTTAAAAAAATTACTACACTAATCGTATTGATTTCGTTGTCCTTTTTATCCTACGGACAAAAAACAATCGTTGAAAAATATGGTCACTTATCTGTAAAAGGAAATTACATGGTGAGTGAATATGGTGATACGGTGCAGTTGCGCGGTATGTCATTGTTTTGGAGTCAATGGATGGGGCAATATTACAATTCTGATGTCGTAAAATGGTTGCGCGATGATTGGAAATGTACTGTAATACGTGCAGCTATGGGGGTTGATATGGGCGGTTATATTGAAAACCCAGATACCGAACAAGGTAAAGTAATGGAAGTTGTTAATGCAGCGATTTCAAAAGGTATTTATGTAATCATTGATTATCACAGTCACGAAGCGCAAAAAAATCCAAAAGCAGCAGAACGCTTCTTTTCCACAATGGCAAAAAAATATGGTAACATTCCAAACATTATTTACGAAGTATATAATGAACCACTCCAAACGACATCATGGAATAACGAAATTAAACCATACGCAGAAGCAGTTTTAAAAAAAATACGCACATATGATACAACTAACATTGTTGTAGTTGGAACCAGACAATGGTCTCAATTGGTTTCGGAAGCTGCATTAAATCGTATTAACGACACCTTAGTAATGTATACGCTACATTTTTATCCAGGTACACATAAACAAGAATTGAGAGATGAAGCACAAAAAGCATTAAACATGGGAATCGCATTATTTGTTACGGAATATGGTACGTGTGATGCATCCGGTAACAGTAATTTTAGTCCTGAAGAAACCGCATTATGGTATGCGTTCTTAGACGAACATAAAATTAGTTATTGCAATTGGTCTATTGCTGATAAAGCGGAAACGGCCTCTGCAATAGTACCAGGAGCGAATCCTTATGGGGGCTGGGCTGAATATGATTTGACTCCTTCGGGTCAATTGGTACGAGCAGATATGATATTAAAAAACACGCCCATTTTTGAAACCTTAACAAAGTCAAATTCTGAAGCTGGGAAAAAGAAAAAGAGTAAAAAATAAGTTGAATGAGCTGTAGAGGTAAAATAGAAACTATTCAATTTAATAATTGTATTTGGAGTAAAATTTTATCTTCCATTTTTATTTTTATTGTTTCAATAACAGCAGTATCTGCACAATATGCAGATACTGCTGTCTATTATGTTAAAGGGAGCTTAACGGGTATTTATAATAAAACCAATACTGCTGAATCTTTTCTAGCCAATAATTCATTGCGGTTTTCTGTTTCTAAAAAGAACATGTTATTTAATTCTCTAGGAAGTTGGGCCTATGGCAAACAAACAGCAGGATTGACGAATGATGATTATAATGTTTCTACCGATTTTAATCTGTATAATAAAAAACAAATTTTCTTTGCTTGGGGCTATAGTGCATACGATAAAAGCTATTCATTGAAAATTAATTCACGCCTTCAAATAGGAGCAGGTATTGGATATGATGTTTTAAAAAGTTCTCTAATGAGTATTTCATTAAGTGATGGATTTGTATATGAATACAATGACTATTTCCCCAATGCAGATGTTTCCTTTAGAGATTCTGAAACATTACGTAATTCCTTTAGAGCAAAATATACGTTGTATGTAAATAAAATTATTACAATAAGAGGTAATAATATTTGGCAACAATCGCTTAAAAAGGAAAATGATTATATTTTGAAGTTCACGAATTCATTAGATTTTAAAATTAAAAAATGGTTGAGTATAACCATTGCTACAACATATAATAAAATAAATAGCACAAGCAGAGAAAATTTTCTGTTAACGTATGGCTTAACCTTTGATAAGTCCTTTTAATAAATACTACTAAGAAACTATTTACTATGCTTGATTGGAAAAGCTTATATAGCCCTAAACGTTTGGGTACCGAAGATCGTGTTGCTGAAGATCCCGATTCGATACGAAATCCATATCAACGCGATTACGATCGTTTGATTTTTTCTTCTGCTTTCCGTCGCTTGCAAAATAAGACACAGGTGTTCCCATTACCAGGAAGTATCTTTGTTCATAATCGCTTAACACATAGTTTGGAGGTTTCTTCTGTTGGTAGAAGTCTAGGAAGTATTATTGGACAACGTATCGCTGCGGAAAAGCATAAAGATGATGGTAATTTTCAGCGGTTTTATAATTATGAATTGGGTTCTGTTATTGCGGCCGCTTGCTTGGCGCACGATATAGGAAATCCTCCCTTTGGGCATTCTGGCGAAGCAGCCATTTCTGCGTATTTTAAAAACCTACCTAATGATGAATTGGGGAAACTGAAAAATCAACTTACCGAAAATCAATATTCCGATTTACTGCATTTTGAAGGTAATGCAAATGGCTTACGTTTGCTTACGCATTCATTCAATGAAACAGCTTTAGGTGGCATGCGCTTAACCTATACTACATTGGTGTCGATGGTGAAGTATCCCTGTGAGTCAAATGCAGGACATCAAAAGCATATATTGAATCGGAAAAAATACGGTTATTTTGAAACAGAAAAAGATACGTTTTCAAAATTAGCAAAAGAGTTTAACTTGGTTTCAATTTCGGATACTCAAATGGCGTACGCACGACATCCATTTGTTTATTTGGTAGAAGCAGCAGACGATATCTGTTATCAAATCATTGATTGGGAAGATGCCTATCGCTTGAAAATTATTTCACTCGAAAAAGCAATTACTGTATTATTAGCTTTCTTTCCTGCTGAAGGAGCATTTACTCGCGAACGTGCGTCAGAAATTGTAGGTAAAATAAATGATTCCAATCAAAAGATTGCTTTTCTTCGTGCTACCGTAATTAACTTTTTATTGGAAAAATGTGCCGATGTTTTTTGGACAAACCAAGATGCGATTTTATCTGGTAGCTACTCTAAAAGTTTAACAGACGATTTAGATGCAGAAATTTTAATTCCATTGAATACATTAAAAGAAATTTCTATCAAAGAGATTTACAATTATCGTTCGGTTGTTGAAATAGAATTAGCAGGTTATAAAATATTAGGTGGCTTGATGGAAGAATTTATTCCTGCGGTGTTATATTCAGACAAACCCAATTCAACCAAACTTTTGCAGCTCTTGCCATCTCAGTTCGTGTATTCTGGAGAAGATACGTATTTGAAAATTCAATCTGTTCTCGATTTTATCTCCGGTATGACAGATATTTATGCGGTAGATTTATATCGTAAAATTAAAGGAATTGCTTTGCCCGAGTTGAAATAGTTTTGGCATTTTGCATGATAAAACAACCTTTACACTATAAAATCCGTTTCTTTATACGTGATTGAAGCATCGTAACTTAATTATTTCATGTTGCATGATCCAATTTCTAGATTCGGAAGTGTCATTTAGGTATGAGAAAAGGTTGTATCGTATTCTATTATTTGTTTTTAAGCATACTTTATAGTAATGCTCAGATTCCATCCTACGTATTTCATTCACTCTCTATCAAAGATGGCTTATCAGAGGCTACGGTTCGTTCTATAGAAGAAGACCATACGGGCTTTATGTGGTTTGGTACCGAAGATGGTTTAAATAAATACGATGGATACACGTTTACCATTTATAAGAATGCAGTATCGGATAGTTTTTCGGTTTCTAGTAATAATATTAAGTGTATTTATAAAGACTCAAAAGGCGTTTTATTGGTTGGAACGAGACATGGCTTAAATGTATACGATCCAACATTAGATCATTTTTATAATTTCAATAACTCAAAATACGCAGCATTAAAATTTATTAAGGGTGATATCGAATCCATTATTGAAGATAAGCAATCTTGTTTATGGGTGCTATCGACCGATGGATTATATAAAGTATCATCATTAGAGACTGAACCCGAACATTTTTATTACAAGCGAAATAACACCTTAAAAGAATTTGTATCTATGGATGTAGATGCAAACAATATTTTTTACATAGGCACACAAGAAGGATTATTGACTTTTAATCCTAAAACAAAAGTGTTTACGGATTTAGTTGATACGTATGGAAATATTCATATTCGTGATATTTTCATTGATACAGATCATTCAATTTGGTTGGCTACTACTTTGGGAATTAAAGTAATCAAAACTTCTGCGGGTACTGTCATAGACTATACGCATTCATCTATCAATGAAAATAGTTTGATAGGGAATAATACTGTACGCATCGTTTCGTATAAGGATTTTTTGCTCATCGCTATTGATGGTGGTGGATTAGATTTATATGATAAGAAAACAAATAGATTTTATCATTACAATAAAAAATCAGGTTCACAATTAAATAGTAACAATATTACGGCCATACATATGGATAGTAAAGGTACCTTATGGTGTGGTACTTTTTTAAACGGAATCAACTTTTCAAATAGTGCTACCAATTTGTTTGTGTATGTAAAAAATAATTCAGCAAATAGTAACAGTGTTTCAGAAGGTGTTGTTACAAATTTTTTAAAGGACTCTGATAATAATTTTTGGATTACCACAGATGGTGGTGGTGTATTTGAAAAGAAAAAAAATGCTTTGGGATTTACAAATTATACGGCTGCGGATGAAAAGAGAATTATAGGATCAAATGCAGCCCTTGATATTATTGAAGATCGTACAGGTACATTTTGGATTGCAACCTATAATGGCGGATTATCTCGAATACGTCCAACTGGCGCTACTACTATATATGTAAACGATCCCAAAAACTCACAATCATTAGGTTGGAATAAAGTAAAAAGTTTAATCGAATATAAAGACGAGATATGGGTTTCTTCTTTTGGAATGGGTTTATCCGTTTTTAATAAAAAAACAGAAACATTTAGGAGGTATCGTAATTACCCACACAACCCTAAAAGCCTACCATCCGATTGGTCGTATTGGTTTTTAGAAGACCATACCGGTACTCTTTGGATTGCAACATTTAATGGATTGAGTAAATACCTTCCAGCAGAGGACGCATTTAAAACCTATAAAATTGATCGAGCAAATTTGATTTCAGATAAAAATTATGTGTTTGATATTTTTGAAGATTGTCACAATCAATTGTGGATAGGAACAAATGGCGGAGGGCTCGCTTTATTTAATCGTGAAACAGAAACCTTTCAATCCTTTACCACTGCAGATGGATTATCAGACAATACCGTTCGAAGTGTTATTGAAGATGACTTAGGGCTTTTATGGTTGGCAACCAATAACGGTATCACAAAATTTGATCCCATAACACATAAAACGATTGCATATACCATAAAAGACGGATTACCTGCGGGATCTTTTTATTACAATTCGAAATATAAAGGTGAATCAGGTAAGATCTATTTTGGAATGAATGATGGATACTTATGTATAAATACAATTCTAGCTAAAGAAGAAATTGAATTCCCCAAAGTGGTATTAACGGAATTTCAGTTATTTAATGTTCCTATAAAACCAACTACTCCCAATTCTCCTTTATCTGTTACGATTACCGAAGCACATTCCGTAGAATTGTCGTATGATAAAAATTCCATTACTTTTCAATTTGCAGCTTTAAACTTTACTATTCCACGTCATAATTATTATTCCTATATATTGGATGGCTTTGATACAGAATGGAACAATGCGGGTAAAAATAGAGAAGCAAAGTATACAAATTTAGACCCAGGTACATATATCTTAAAGGTCCGTGCTTCAAACAATTTAAAGGTATTTGGCGATACCTTTACATCCTTCACAATCATAATACATCCTCCTTTTTGGGAAACCTGGTGGTTCAGATTAATCGCTCTTGTTTTTGTTATTGCAGGTATTGTCGTATTCTTTTATCTACGTACCAAACAGCTATTGATTCGCAGTAAACACCTTGCAGAAGTAGTTAGATTACGTACAAAAGAATTGCACGAAACCAATGTGGATTTAGTTCATAAGAATGAACTCATTTTAGATCAACAAAAAGAGTTACTAGATAAAAAATACACACTTGAAAAAAGTAACGATAAACTTTCTGAATGGAATTCATTTCAACAAAAGTTGATTGGTATTATTGGTCACGATATTCGAGGGCCATTACAACGCTTCTCTAGTTTGCTAAAAGTAATGGACGAAGATTCCAAAGACTTTGTAATGGAAAAGTTGAATGAATCGGCTGCATCTTTATCTATCTTAGCGACCGATTTATTGAGTTGGGTTTCTACACAATCCTATAAAGGATCTTCTGAAATCGTTTCGTTTACTTGGAAAGAAGTATTGGATAAAACGATGAAAGAAATTAACCCTTTCAAAGATGAGAAAAAAATAACGATTGTTATTAAACCTTTAGGGCAGGAGGTGGCTGTTAAAGGTATTACTCAAATTGCAATGTCTGCGCTACGAAATATATTATATAATGCCATCCGTTTTTCTAAGGTAGGAGGTATTATAGAAATTGAATTTGATATTTTAAAAGGAAATCAGCTTCACGATTCCTTGGTTGATGTTGTGCAGCCTGGGGTGCGCGCACTCTGTCCCGCGGTTGCTGATTTTGAGTATCTGGTATAATTTCACCAGTTTCTTCTCATTATTCGCGGGTTTGAGT
>NZ_CALMGQ010000184.1 GCF_937863595.1 uncultured Cytophaga sp. | reverse complement strand
TGATTATTCTTATTTTACATATTATCAACATTGGTTTTTTTTTTTTTTTATAAACAACACATTAGTGATTAATAGTAGTAGTAGTAGTAGTAGTAGTAGTAGTAGTAGTAGTAGTAGTAGTAGCTTGAATACTGTTGGCCTCAATCAATATAATTCAACATTTTTTGATCCTATTTCCCGTAATAACTATATTTATAATTTTCACCATCCTGATTATAAAAAACCTGATGTGGCTTTCCGTCAGTCCATTGCTGCTATACCATCGCCTGCTTGTTATGATGCACCTGTAATTTTAAAAGGTACAAGCAACATTACAGAAGATAGTTTGTTTTGGTTTATCAAAAAAGAACCTTCAATGGGCTGGCAAAAATATACAGATAAAATACTCAGTCTAAGCTTAAGTCCCGGCACATACACAACTAGCTTGGTTTCGTATAAATATTGTTTGGTAGATTCCGCCAGTCAGCAATTTGTATTGGAAGATTACCCAACAATACAGGTAACAGAAGACACGGTGTACACCTGCGATTCAAAACAGGTATACCTTCCAATAACACGTACTTATAAATATCAATGGTACAATTCGCATGCAGAACCTGTAGCACCTACAGTAAGCCAAGAAGGCTTATATACATTGGTTGTTACAAACAGTTGCGGCACTGCTAAAGATAGCCTGTACCTAGGCAATAGTATATTGAATGTTACCAATTTAGTAACCGTTAACAACGATGGTAAAAATGATTGCCTATATGCGCAATCAAACAACGCTAACGAAATTATTGCTTTGTCAGTTTATAATAGCTGGGGCAGTCGTATTTTTTACGACGCAGACTATAAAAACAATTGGTGTCCAGAAAATGAATTAAGCGATGGCGTATATTTTTATGAAACTACCTACAATAATAATTGTAGTAAAAAAGGCTGGGTACAAATAGTTCATTGAGTTTGGCTGGGTGTAGTGAAGTGTAGTGATTTATACCAAAACTAAATTCAATATAGACCAACATGTATTTTGACATTTCTAGGTTGTTGGGCCAGAAACGACACAACAACAGGTTGGTTCGAGGGTAGGTTATTATTGGCCTAATCAACATTCGACTATTTTTGAAGTAGCAATTGGTATTACCAATAAAAAAAGGAAAAAGTTAACTCTTTCCTTTTTTTATTGGGTAACCAAATACCCTCCGACTTTATACTCTGTACTCTATACTCAGTACTTTTCGTCTAGTACCTAGAAACTAGCAACTGGCAACTAAAATCAAACTCCCGCAACAACTTCCGTTACTTCCGGAACCATACGTTTTAATAAGTTCTCAATACCTGATTTTAATGTAACTGTAGAAGATGGGCAACCACTGCAAGACCCTTGTAATTGAACTTTTACAACACCATCAATGAATGATTCAAATATAATTGCACCACCATCTTGTTCCACTGCTGGGCGGATATATTCATCCAAAACCACTTTAATTTTTGTAACAACTTCTGATTCTCCTTCAACGGGTGTTGTGCTTGAAACAGGTTTTGGCATTTCTTTAATCAAAGGCTTACCTTCTTCCACATAGCCTTTAATTAAGGCTTTTATCATGCCATTTACTTCCTGCCAATCCATCTTTTCAGACTTTGTGACCGTAACAAAATTTGCGGCGATGAATACACGTTTTACGAAATCAAAACGAAATAAGTCTAATGCCAATGCACAGGATTCTGCTGAAGATGCAGTAGGAAAATCAATGCTTCCTTCTTCCATCAACATTTTGTCCGTAATAAATTTTAAGGTATTTGGGTTTGGAGTAGCTTCTGTATATACTTCAACCTCTATTTTTTTATTTTCCATGATTTCTCCGTTCTTATGCACTAACACCTTATTTAACAAACAGGTTCTACAAAGGTACGAATTTTAGGTTTTAGTTGCTAGTTACTGGACAAGGAACGGTATTTTAGGAAGGGATTTATGAATATGATTTATCTGAAAATCGGAATCAACTTGCTCTTTTCTGTTGGCGACTTACAGAAAAGTTTTTAGATGCGATATCCTATTGTTAATCTTAATGTTAGGGAGAATTCGGTAATGAAATAATTCGTTTTTTGATTCTGTTATTTTTTAAACAATAGATTTAAAGGCTGTTATATAAAATAATACTATTGTATTTGGAAATTGGCGAGAATTTCTACCTTTGATTTCCTTCCTATTTGGAAGGAAACGTCTGATTTAAAAGATTCAATACCGCCATATATGGAAAATAAAAGTGAAGTAGTTGATGCAGAAGTAGGGAAGACCATTCAAACAACCGTATATCCAATCCTGTTTGCCATTAGTGGAGCGCATTTATTAAATGACCTCATTCAACAATCTATTCCTTTGATGTATCCTGTTTTTAAGGAATCGTTAAATCTCAGTTTTACCGAAATTGGATTAATCACCTTTGTATTAAATTTTACCGCATCTTTACTGCAACCAGTAATAGGACTTTATACCGATGTGCACCCCAAGCCGTATTCATTACCTATTGGTATGTGTTTTACACTTGTGGGAATTATCTTTCTTGCCAATGCACCCAATCTGTATTATGTGTTGGGTTCTGTATGCGTTGTAGGTATTGGTTCTGCGATACTGCATCCCGAATCTTCTAGAGTAGCCTATATGGCTTCTGGTGGTTCTAAGAAAAGAGGCTTGGCTCAGTCCATCTTTCAGATTGGAGGAAATACAGGCAGTGCCTTAGCTGCTGTTGTTGTGGCTTGGCTTATTGCTCCCAAAGGACAATTTGGATTGATTTATTTAACGGTGTTTGCTGTTGCTGCAATTGTTATACAATCGCGCGTATCTATTTGGTATAAAAAATATTTATCGAATAGAACGAAGAAAAAAGTCGCATTAGAACAAACACATAACTTACCAAGAAAGAAAGTGGTGACTGCTTTGTCGTTATTGATTGTGTTGATCTTTTCGAAGTATGTCTATATCGCAAGCATTACAAGTTACTATACCTTTTATTTGAACAAAACATTTGGCTTAACAGTAGAGCAATCTCAGTTTTATTTGTTTATGTTCCTTGTATCGATGGCGATAGGTACCTTCCTCGGCGGACCAATCAGCGATCGATTTAATCGCAAACATGTTATCTGGTTTTCTATTTTAGGTGCTGCGCCATTTGCTTTGATGTTGCCCTATGCAAATTTATTTTGGTCGGGCATTTTATGCGTGCTGGTTGGTTTGGTTTTATCTTCCGCCTTTTCGGTTATATTGGTATACGCACAAGAGTTGATGCCAGGTAAGATTGGTATGGTGTCGGGTCTGTTCTTCGGACTAGCCTTTGGCATGGGCGGAATCGGCTCTGCTGTATTGGGATATGTTGCAGATCATACCTCCATTCAATATGCATTTAGAATTGCTTCGGTACTGCCATTGTTGGGTATGGTTGCAGGGTTTCTGCCTGATTTGAAAAAGGAAATGGCATCGTTTAATAAGGAAGTTGATACAAAATAATACTTTTTGAAATACAGCTGTATAATGTTTAAGTATAAAATCCTCTACGAATATATTTTTATAGAGGATTTTATATGTTAGATGGATGTATTTTTTAAATATTTTAGTCGAGTATAATTATGTTGGCATTTTTAATATTTACCAATATAATATATACTAATAACTGCCTTTATATATACGCCTTTTTTTAAAACTAGATCTGTTAACATAAGATAATATTTTTAATGAAACCTTTTAAAAAGGGAATGGAAGTTCATATTTTACAATAAAAAAAAGTATTTTTAAAACGAATTAAATCAGAATGAATTTTGATAATGGATTTCGCATTACATCAAAAATAAATGTTCATTTTTGATGTCTGTGCAATCTATTTTTAGTTGTTAGATTTAAGTATAGATATGTTTTTTTGCTATTCTATATTTCTAAAAAAAGCAATCAAATGAAATCGAATTTTTAATAGCGGAATCAGTACTATAAATTATAAAGAAAGAAGATGAATAATGAAATTGGTGAGAAAGGTGAAAATTTAAATTTATCACGAGCGTCAAGGTCGATGAATATAGATCCAGATGAAGAACGAATAAAAATATACGATTCATATCCGGCGGCCGGAAAGGTTATTAAATACTTTTGTATGTTTCTTTTATTAGGCATGCTAACGTATACCATTTATTTATTTTATTACGGACATTGGATTTGGGGTATACTCGGAATTGTAGGAACATTGGCTTTGGTATTACTTACTCTAGTTTTTGGTAATGCCACAAAAGAAATGGCTTATAAAAATGGATTGATCATTCCTGCAATTATAATAAATACGAATCCGATTGAAATATTGGCGATGGCAGACATGAGATCTATGGAAGAGCAAGAACCTATATATGGATTTTTAAAAATGCTTATTAAAGATCTGCCAAATCACAAAATAGAAATGTACGAAAAAATACCTTGTGTGAGTTTATTTGGAATGGCGATTAAGGGGTATAGGAGACACTTTGAGCCAAGACCTATAAGCTGGGGATATGAAGACGCAGGGCTCATTCCTAAAGTTGTAGACATTATTTCTGAAGAAGAAGTAACGAATGATGCTTTTAAAAATGAGTGGGAAATGTTGTATTATGTAAAGGATAAATTAAATAAAGATCTTGAATATGAAACTGCAGTTTTTTATGATGAAAATTTAGACGAAGTGGAACTATAAAACCGTTCCGCCTTTGTTGGCAACTCCACCACAAACCTCTCCGTGGTTGTGCCCTTTCGGCCAACCACCTGCTACTCTATGATGTTAAACGATCAATTTAAAGAGAAATTATTTACTTATCTAATACCACAATCTTAAATTTGAAACTATTTTATCATATCAGCTACGCATGAAAAAAATAATAAACAACCGCGTTTTATTAACTGCGACTATTAAAGGATGTAACCCTATATTAAAGCCTGATAAATATAAAATTAGTGTTCTCAATAAACTTAAGCAATTCATTCTTGAAAATAAAATTAAATCATAGAAATCATTTTAATCAAAAAAATCATAGTTCAGAAAATTTTCATAACATCATACAGCAGCAGGTGTTTGGCCGAAAAGACTCAACCACTGCGGGTTGGGATGGTTAGGAAATAGGTAGGTACCAACAGAGGCGGAGAAGCAGCTCTAATTCATTTCCTTTTACCGTACCTTTTTTACACCTTCAGTAAAGAGTATTTCTACACGCTGAAGGGCGAGGGCATGTTCTTTTTTTTTAATTAATTTAATTTCCATAATTTTTTAATAGTTAGAAATTGTATTCGCATCAATTAAATCGTATTCTTTATGTGTTCCGAAAAACAAAATAAATAATGCCTGAAATTAAAATTCTATATCTCCAATCAAATTAGGGTCGTATTTTTTCATTATGGTGTCAGGTATTTTTTCATCGAAATCAATGGATTCAGATAGATAATTATTGCAATTAGTTGAAATTAAGTCTGAAATTTTATAAACATATAACCAATTCGTTGAGTCATTTACGTCATAAATATTTTTCGATCCTATAATTAAATAGCCCTTAAAAGAAAATAATACTTTTATTGAAGAATTCTTAAAGCAAGGAAATAAAAACATTTTAACAATTTCTTGGTTTTTATTTATGAGAATAATTTTTGAGTTCTGTTTGCCCCCTCTGCCCCAATTCTCATGAGAACTTTTAATTTTTATAATATTTGGATCATTTGTTAATACAGTATATTCAACGTCTTCTAAAGAAGTGGTTTTTTCTATGTCACCAATGTCAAATGAATCTATTCCGATTATTTTTTTTTGTGAAATATCAATATATGCAAATGTATTTTTAAGTACTTTAGATTGTTTAGAAGAGAGGTAGTTATTCATAAAAAGAATAATTGAATCTCCCTTATTGAATAGTGATATTTTTCCTAAAGATTTTACTTGGAAAGAAACGACAGCTTTGGGGTAATCAATGCAAAATTGTTTTTTGTTAGTACAATTTGTGCTACATGTAATGAAGCATATTAGAAAAATAAAGATATAAATTAGATTGATTTTCATAAAACTTAATTATTTATAACACATGAAAATTAAATTAATAGCTAAATGTTATTCTGAAATAACATTTGAAGAAATTTAAAGGTCTACATACTCCGTACATTCCTCGTCTAGCAACTAGCACCTAGAACCTCGCAACTACTCATCTTCCATACCAGAAACAGCAATCGCAGCACTTGCATCGCCAGCAACATTCACAACCGTGCGAAACATATCTAACAAGCGATCTGGTGCCATAATAAGTGCAATGGCCGCAATGGGGATTTGCACGGAATCAAGTACAATAATGAGTGTGATCATGCCGGCACCAGGTATGCCTGCAGCACCAACAGCTGAGAGTGTTGCCGTAAGTGCAATGATGATAAGTTGTCCCAACGATAAGTCAATGCCCGTTGCTTGCGCAATAAATACCGCTGCAATGCTTTGATAAATTGCCGTGCCATCCATGTTTATGGTTGTACCCAGCGACAATACAAAATCGGATATTTCTTTCTTAATGTTAAAACCCGTTGAAACCCGTTCCATGGTTAGCGGTAAGGTAGCCGCACTGGAACTTGTTGAAAATGCCATTAAGAAAACAGGCTGCATGTTTTTGAAAAATGCTTTATACGATATCTTTGAAAACAGGCTTATAATAGTGGGGTAGAGAATAAAAAGAATTGTGGCAAGCCCCATTAATACCGTCATCATATAATACAATAAGGATAAAAACACCTGTGCATTAAAGCTAATGGATGCAATCAATGCAAATACACCGATTGGTGCCACAACCATTACCATTAAAACCAATTTCATGAAGGTCTCATTTAAGCCATCAATAAATTGTACCACAATGTCTGCTTTAGAAAGTTCTACTTTAGATAATGCGATTCCAAATAGTATGGAAAAAATTACTACCTGCAACATCATGCTGTTGTTTGCCAAGGCATGAAAAATATTATTGGGTATAATTTCTACCAACATATCCATCGCGCCTGTGTTTGCAGATTGTGCTTTTTCTATGATGGAATTTGTATTATCTTGATAGGATAGAAGCAAGGATGTTTTAGTGTGTTCTGGAATGGCTGCGCCTGGTTTTAGTAAGCTTGCCAAACCCAAGCCAATGATGGTGGATAGGAGGCAGGTGGCCGTAAATAAGGCTAAGGTGCGCCCACCAATTCTACCTAGTTTATCGAGGTCTTTTAAACCAGCGATTCCGCTGATGATTGAAGTCAATATCAGCGGAATCGCAAGCATTTGGAGCAGTTTAATAAATAAACTGCCGAATGGTTTTACATAAGATTGTGTCCATTCTGCACCATTGGGGATATAACTAGCAGCTATACTCCATCCAATACCAAGCACCATACCTATAAGAATTTGTAGGTGCAATGGTATCCTATTGTGTTTTTTATCAGTCAAAGCGAATGGCTTTGTTGCGTAAATAAAAATCAACCATAACAATGGCAGCCATTGCTTCTACGATTGGAACAGCACGTGGTACGACGCATGGATCGTGTCTGCCTTTGCCACTTACTGTTACCGTTTCACCCTTATCGTTGATGCTTTCTTGATCAATCATAATGGTCGCAACAGGCTTAAATGCCACGCGGAAATAAATATCTTCGCCATTGCTGATACCACCTTGTATGCCACCGGAGTGGTTTGTTTGTGTACGTACATTTCCTTCTTCGTCTGCATAGAATTTGTCGTTGTGTTGCGAACCAAATTGTTCTACACCTTCAAACCCACTTCCGTATTCAAATCCTTTTACAGCATTGATGCTCAACATAGCTTTGCCCAATTCAGCATGTAGTTTATCAAATACGGGTTCGCCTAATCCAACGGGAGAACCTTCAATCACGCAACTTACAACACCACCTACGGTATCTCTATCTTTGCGTGTTTGGTCGATAAAATCAATCATCTTTTCTGCCATCACATCATCCGGACAACGGATGATGTTGTTTTCCGCATTCGGAATATTTAATGCTTTATAATCTGTAGTAAGTTTTAATGGTCCTACTTGAGATACATAGGCTTGTATTTTGATATTGGCTTTAGCTAAAATCATTTTTGCTAAAGCACCTGCAGCAACCCGCGCAAGTGTTTCACGAGCAGAACTTCTACCGCCACCGCGGTAATCACGAAAGCCGTATTTTTCTTGGTAGGTATAATCTGCATGCGAAGGTCGGTAACGATCTGCAATGTGCGAATAATCTTTGCTGCGTTGATCCGCATTGCGCACCATCATTGCGATGGGTGTGCCTGTTGATTTCCCTTCAAAGATGCCAGATAAAATTTCTATTTCATCGTCTTCTTGACGTTGCGTTACAATCTTAGATTGACCAGGCTTTCGGCGAGCCATTTCAGATTGAATAAACGCGATGTCAATTTCGATGTTCGGTGGACAACCGTCCACTACTACTCCTACAGCATTACCATGAGATTCACCAAATGTGGTAATGCGAAATATTGTGCCGTATGTATTGCTCATTTTTTTATTACAAGAATTGCGGTAACTACTAACATAATCAAAATAATTAGGTTCGCCAAGTAGTTGAACAAATCATTCTGATTGCTATTGAATAGGGTATTGTTGGTTTGTTTTGTGTATCGATTGTAAAATGCATCGTTGGTTAACATCGCATTGCTTTCACTTATTCTGTCTCCATATACCGTCAGTACAGATTTTGGATAAATAGTGTCGTATTGGCCTTTGACTGGATTGAAATAAATATATCGAAATGCGTCGGATAGATTGTACTCTCCGCTTCGTAATGGATTTATTTGGTATTTCAATTCTTTACGAACACGCCATTGTTCGCCGTCGAGAATACGAAGTGAAACAATTTCTTCACCCATCAATTCCATATCTGAGGATGTAAATTCAAAACTGCCAATAGAAGAAGGGTCTGTGTTTGTTTCCATTACAATTGTAAGGTAGGTGGCTTGCCCGTTGCGAATACGTTTAGAATCTAAATAGTCTTTGATGTAAAACATTCCAACAGGTATTATTTTCTTTGCGCCAACATTAGGCAACTCTTTCACATGAATGGATATCACTTTGTCTTTAAGTACAATTTTTTCAGGTAAGCGTACAATACCTTCATCATGCGTTCCTTTTTTATAGGCATATACATACCACTCTGTAGAAGGGATGATAAAATCACCAGCATTTTGTGGGAATAAAAACTGATCGAGCACTGTTAATTGGAGATACTCTTTATTGTCTTTTGTTATGGTATCTCTTTTGAAAGCATTTCCTAAATCTCTATTTTGAATGAGGCAATTGTTATTTTTAATTGTTTTTTTTATCAAGTCGATTTGTTCTTGACTTTCTATAAAGGTGAATGGAATCGTATTGTCTAGCGGTATCAATAAATAGCCCTTTATATGTAAAGGCTGCATGGGATATAAATCTCTGGTAGATGCAGATATGTGCCATTCGATAGCAGGAATCTCTAATTGCAACTTCGTTTTACCAATCCAGGATTCTACGGGTGGTTCAATTGGCTCATCTGAAACAAGCGAAGAAATCGTAACTGTAAATGCAGGATTTACAAACGTTTTATTTTTTGTAGGAATACTAATTGATGGAACGTTTTTTACCCCAATCTTTATGGGTTCGTACCATTGAGTAATGGTGTATGTTTTATCTGCGCCCTCTTTTTCATAGAAATAGGTATGTGATTTAATCATATCTGCTATATCTGGAAATTGATAGCTTTTGTATGCGTTAAACTCTTTTTTACCGTCTTTTGAAAATGTAATAGATATACTAAAAAAATCATTTTTATGTAAAACAGTATTGTTGTGTTTAAAAGAAATAGTTTGACTATTTGAAGAATGGCTGAATGCTAATCCTAAAAATATAATAATCAAGAGTCTATTTATGGTATTAAAATTCAATTTTTGATCCTTTTAAGGCTATTTTATACAAAAATGACAAATAAAGTCGATAATACGTATCCATTCGATAACCTTTAATGTAAGTTTCTCGTTAAAATTTAAAGTTTTCATTTAAAAAACCAATTACAAACTGTATGTTAAACTATGCAAAATTTATTCTTGAAAAAGTGAGCTTTGATCAGCAACTATTTGAGAAAGAATTGATCAAACATTTAAGTGAGTTAATAATTGAAGAGGTGGTGGAATTGCGAAATTGGTGTTATGAACACTTTGGAGGTAAATACGCTACCGTTTTAAACAGATGTTTTGCCTAATAGTCTTTTTTTAAAAATGCTAAATTTCTAGAGAGCCCTTCGATTTTTGTTCTTTTTAAAGGTGAACCCTTAAAAAGTTCATTGAATACATCTTTGGTGATTTCTTTTAATGGCATTTCAAAGTATTTTTTGAGTTCTTCCGAAGGGGAGAACTCTTTTGTTTTATTGGGGGTAGCAAAACGATTCCATGGACACACTTCTTGACAGATATCACAACCAAATGCCCAGCCTTTCATCTGATCTTTAAACTCCGTTGGTATTTGTTCTTTTAACTCGATTGTTAAATACGAAATGCATTTGCTTGCATTTACCTGATACGGCTCTGTGATGGCATCGGTCGGGCACGCATCGATGCAACGTGTGCATGTTCCGCAGTAATCTTTAATGGGACCATCTGTATCCAATTCCAAATCCAAAATTAGTTCGCCGATAAAAAAATAGCTACCGCTGTCTTTTGTAATCAATAAGGTATGTTTACCAACCCAGCCCAATCCGCTTTTCTCTGCCCAAGCTTTATCCATCACCGGAGCTGAATCCACAAATGCTCTGCCCGAGACTTCACCAATGTGTTCGGTGATATACTGCATCATCAGTTTAAATTTGTCTTTTACGACATAGTGGTAATCTTCTCCGTAGGCGTAGCGGGATAGTTTATTATCACCTTCTGAGAGAATTGTATCTTCTGGGTTTGGCGTGTAGTTGAGTAAAACCGAAACAACGGATTTAGCACCGTCTACTAATTTTCTGGGGTCAAGGCGCTTGTCGAAATAGTTTTCAATCCAAGCCATGGTGCCATGCTGATTGCGGTTCAGCCAAGACTCTAGCCTGGGAGCTTCCTTTTCTAAAAAATCTGCTTTTGATATTCCGCAGTAATCGAAGCCCACTAATTTGGCAGCTTCTTTCACAATACGCGTGTTGTGCGCTATTTGTAAAGAAGCCATTATTTATTCGAATAATGTACCTGATTGTGCAGGTGGTGTGCGTTGCAAATGTTTGTAAGCAAGTGGCGTAACTTCTCTACCACGTGGTGTACGCTTTAAGTAGCCTTCTTGAATTAAGAATGGTTCGTATACCTCTTCTATGGTTTCAGCTTCTTCGCTTACTGCTGTTGCAATTGTTGTTAAGCCTACTGGTCCACCTTTAAATTTATCCATAATGGTCGTTAGGATTCGTGTATCCATATCGTCCAAGCCATTTTGATCTACATTTAAAGCAGAAAGTGCAATGCGTGCAATTTCAAGCGTAATGGTGCCATCACCTTTCATTTGTGCAAAGTCTCTGGTACGTCTTAATAAATTATTTGCAATACGTGGCGTGCCTCTGCTTCTGCGAGCAATTTCATATGCTGCAGTTTCTAAAATGGGTGTATTTAATAATTCAGATGAGCGGAGTACAATTTGTGTTAATAGTTTTGCATCGTAATATTCCAAACGTGCATTGATACCAAAACGTGCACGTAAGGGCGATGTGAGCAAACCTGCACGTGTAGTGGCACCGATGAGTGTAAACGGATTTAAGCCAATTTGAATACTGCGTGCATTTGCTCCAGAATCCAGCATGATGTCAATCTTATAATCTTCCATGGCAGAGTATAAATACTCTTCCACAACAGAATTTAAACGATGTATCTCATCAATAAACAACACATCATTGGTTTGTAAATTGGTAAGCAAACCTGCTAAATCACCTGGCTTTTCTAATACAGGACCAGAAGTGATCTTTATACTTGCATTTAATTCGTTGGCAATAATATTGGAAAGTGTTGTCTTTCCAAGTCCAGGAGGGCCGTGCAACAATACATGGTCTAAAGGTTCTCCACGTTGTTTTGCAGCACCAACAAAAACCTTCAGATTTTCTAAAATTTTATCTTGCCCCGCAAAATCATCAAAAGAAAGCGGACGCAATGCCCGTTCAATCTCCTTTTCATTGGGAGTGAATTGTTCGTCGTCTGATTGTAGGTATTCTTCACGCATTGGTACAAAGATAGTGAATAAGTTTTAAGTGTAAAGTTTTAAGTTATAAGGCGATTCTCTTTAAACTTATTACATAGAACGTAGAACATAGATTCTTAAATGAACTTCCTTTTGATTATTATTGTATTCTATTCCGATTAACACAAATACATAATTATGGCTGAATTGCAGAAAGAATGGTTTGATACATGGTTTGATACACCTTATTACCATATTTTGTATAGCAACCGCGACAATTCGGAAGCTGAAGTGTTTCTGACGAATTTAATGAATCATTTATCTGTTCCTCAGGGTGCTAGCATTCTAGACTTGCCATGTGGAAAGGGTAGACATACCTTATTTTTAGCAGAAAAGGGATTTACTCTTACAGGGGCAGACTTATCGAATGAAAGTATTTCATTGGCAAAGTCGTATGCTCCAGAAGGCGTTACTTTTTTAGTACATGATTTGCGTAAGCCTGCTTGGAATGAAACATTTGATTACGTATTAAATTTATTTACAAGTTTTGGATATTTTGAAACGGAAGCAGAAGATCGTGCAGCGTTTACAACTCTTTCTAAAGCATTGAAAACAGGAGGGAAGTTGGTGATTGATTTTATGAATGTTACCCATGCACTCAATATGTTGAAGGAGGAAGAAACAAAAGTTATTCAAGGAATTGAGTTTCGATTGAAGCGCTATTTAAAAGATGGGTACATCCATAAAGAAATTCGCTTTGAAGCAGATGACACGCCGTATTTCTTTACGGAACGGGTGAAAGCATTAAGTTTAGAAGATTTTAAAGAATTCTTTACCTTTGCAGGCCTAACATTGGTAGATACCTTTGGGAGCTATCAATTGGAAGCGTATGATGCTAAGGAGTCGGATCGATTAATTATGATTGCTAAAAAATAATTCCATGTTACTAAATGCTCTAATTTTATTTTTAGTTGGTTTTGTACCAGCATTACTTGTGTATTTTACGACAGCACGAGGTACTGAAAATTTTAAATTTATACTTTCTTTTAGTGGAGCGTATTTATTTTCTATAACGGTAATTCATATTTTACCTGAAGCCGTTACCGAATCTGGTAACTTTAAATTAGCGGGTATATTTGTATTGCTTGGGTATTTCTTACAAATGTTGATTGAATATTTTTCAACAGGTGTGGAGCATGGGCACATACATTTGCATGACAATGATACAGGGTCTAAAAAATATTTCATCATGCTGGCCATGTGTGTACATGGTTTGCTTGAAGGGTCGTTATTGATGCACCCTTCCCATATGCATGCAGAAGGCGATCATAATACCTTATTGATTGGATTAGTGTTACACAAACTCCCAGAAGCATTTGCATTGGCAGCAGTATTAATTGGTTTGTTAAAGTACCGCGTGTCTATTTTCGGCTGGCAATTGGTATTTGCCTTGGCATCACCACTTGGTTTATTTGCGAGTGATTACTTATCCGACCAAGGCATTTTAGATGCAGAAGGTATGGGATTGTTGTTTGCGTTGTTAGCAGGTAATTTCTTATATATCTCAACAACCATATTTTTCGAATCCAATCCACAGCATAAGTTTAAGGCCAGTCGATTGGTTATGTCTGTATTGGGTGCAGTTACAGCAGTGGTGGTTGAATATGTGTTGGGGTAGATTACACGCAATTTATTGTATTACAATTAGTATTCGCCGCGGCAGATAGCGAAGCGCTATGGTTAGAAATTGGCATTGGTCTGACCACTTTTTTTGTGGTCCGACCAATGTGACTGAGCTGTAAAATATCAATCTATGACTCTAAAAGACGCAATAAATTACGTCTCTACTTAGTGAATAATTTGAACCCAGCCCTTTTTACTGCAATTGTTGTTGTATGTAGCTTCGTAATAATATACCCCATCACTTAACTCATTGTTCGGACACCAATTATTTTTATAATTATTGTCTGAAAAAATACTGCTGCCCCAGGAATTATAAATACTCATGCGAATAATTTCAGTTGCATTGTTTGAAATGGCATACAAACAATCGTTTTTGTTGTCGTTGTTTGCTGTTACAAGATTGGTAACATTAAGTGTACTGTTATTAAGATAGAGACTATCTTCTTTTGTACCGCAGCTATTTTTTACAAGCATGTTGTATTGCCCTGTTTCTGAAACCAAATTGCCAACAATTTCTTTGTATTCATTAAGCCAATAATACTTGTAGGTATTGTTGTTGGGTAGTGTTACAGACTTAGACTCGCAGGTGTATAACGTATCGTCTGCTAGGTTTACTTTTGGATAATCTTCAATAGTAAATTGTTGCGTAGCGCTATCTGCCAAACAGTATTTGTATGAAACCAAACTGGCCGTGTATGTGCCCGGACTTACAGGCAAATCAAAGGTGTCTGCATTAAAACGCTGCCATTTGTTTTGCCCTGTTTTTTTAACTACCCAGTATAAACTGTCTACAGGTATAGTTGTATTCCCTTTTAATGTAAGGGGTGTAGTAAAACACGAAGGCGATGCTACCTTATTTGAAATAGATTGTGCAACCGGAAAAGCGTTGGGCTTTTTATAATCTGGGTGATAGAAGTTGTAGATATAATTGTTGCGGGCAATGTAGGTATAAAGGACTTTGTCATCAGGCTGATCAATCGACGGAAGCATTAATGAATCACTTAAATTACTGGATACAAATGGTTGTTCAATATGTTTAATTGCGCCCAGATAACTGACATATTTAAAACCATTATTATTAGGTTTAAGTGTTACTTTATAGATAATGATATCATTACTTTTTCCATAATCAACCCCTGAATAAAGATTATCAGAAGTGCCTTTATTATAGTTAAAAGCAATTGATGTACCAGAGCTTAACTCATATTGGTATATCCAGACAGAAGCGAATAGATTACTATCATGATAATATAAATACTTAGAATCATGAGAAAACAAATTTGCATCAACACCACTTTGTACAGTAATTGTTTTTAATACATTGAAATCAAACAATCCAGTTTGATTATCAAACGGAGCTACAAATAAATAAAAAGGAGTTGTTGTTAAAGTTGAGGGATTTCGATCAGATATTTTACTTCCTGGGAAAGCCGCATAATCTCCCTTTGTAGAATATACAATCTGAAAGCCTGCCTGTGCAGATGGTGAATAAGATATATAGTAAGGCTTATCTTGATATTCAAAATCAGGAATTATATTTACAATTGGTTTTTTAATTTCGCAGGAATTTACTTGATAATTTAAAATTTTATTACTTCTATATTCCAATACAGAAACCCATGTATCAATATTGTTTTGATGTTTGATGCCGCTTATGGATGGGGCTACAGAGTCCTTCAAGAAAATATTTTTACTTATTACCTTGCCTTTTCCTCCATTGCCATGCATATCAATAATGTGGTATTCTAGTTTGCATAAATCCCAAAATTTTCCACACTCATTTGGATAATAACAACTTGTCACATCATCTATTGGCCTGTTCGTAACATAATTCCAATTCTCTTCGTGTGGTATAGTCTCAAACAAATAGTAATATCTACGGTTGCCTTCTTCTATGGGTACAATAAGTGCATTATTATAATACGAACTGAAATTATATTTATGCAAGCCTCCGTTTTGCATGATTTTACCATCAGCTTTATATATAGACGTGCCATCATAATAAAAAAGCAAATTGCCCAATGTATCACAAATAGAATTTGAGTGAGGAGTTTGCAAATCTCCTTTATAGTTGGTATTATAAGGATTGTAAAAATCGGTATTTGTAACAGTTACTTTAGGGGTAGTAGAATTGAATTTTAAAATGTATTTAAAACCAATAACACGTTGATCGGTTTCGTGCTGAGCAAAAAGTATAGTTGAAAGAAGATTGAATGTAATAGCTAGTGATAATCTAATTCTCATATATTTATAAAAGGCAGTACGTATCCATCTACAAGATAAGAATACGCACTGCCTTTTGTTTAATTTTATACTTAATATTTAATATTATCTATATATTTTGCGTTTCGCAAAACCAAAGATAGTGCAGTGCACTAAATCCAGACGCAATAAATTGCGTCTCTACCTTAGTGAATAATTTGAACCCAGCCCTTTTTACTACAATTGTTGTTGTATGTAGCTTCGTAATAATACACACCATCGCTTAACTCATTATTTGGGCACCAATTGTTTTTATAGTTATTATCTGAAAAAATACTGCTGCCCCAAGAATTATAAATGGTCATGCGAATGATTTCATTGGCATTGTTTGAAATGGCATACAAACAATCGTTTTTATTGTCATTATTGGCGGTGACCAAATTTGTGACGTCGAGCGTGCTATTTTTAAGATACAGACTATCTTCTTTGCTGCCACAACTATTTTTTACAACCATGTTGTATTGCCCTGTTTCTGAAACTTGATTGGAGGCAACTTCTCTATGCTCATTGAGCCAATAATACTTGCAGGTATTGTTGCTGGGTAGTGTTACAGTTTTTGAATCGCAGGTGTACAACGTATCGTCTGCTAGGGTTACTTTTGGATAATCTTCAATAGTAAATTGTTGCGTAGCGCTATCTGCCAAACAGTATTTATAGGAAACCAAACTAGCGGTGTAGGTACCCGGACTAACAGGTAAATCAAAGGTATCTGCATTAAAACGCTGCCAATTGTTTTGCCCTGGTTTTTTTATGACCCAATACAAACTGTCTGCAGGTATAGTTGTATTTCCTTTTAATGTAAGGGGTGTAGTAAAACACAAAGGCGATGCTACGGTATTTGAAATAGACTTTGCAACTGAAAATGCAGTTGGCTTTTTATAATCTGGGTGATAGAAGTTGTAGATGTAATTGTTGCGGGCGATATAGGTGTATTTTGGAATGTCATCTGGTTGTTCCATTGCAGGCAGTGATAATGAATCTACTAAATTGCTAGGTATAAAGGGCTGGTGAATATTTTTAATTTCACCTAAGTAGCTAACAAATTTATTACTTCCACTTTGTGGCTTTACTCTATATTTATATATAAGGATGGTATTGTCTCTTCCATAATCCGTTCCTGAAAAGCTATTGTCAAAAGGGATATTATTATAATATAGTGGTATAGAAATGCCTGTGTTAATTTCATATTGATATATCCATACAAGTGAAAAGAAATCACTATCATTATAATACAAATATTTTGAATCGTGTGAAAATAAATGTGCATCTACCCCATTGCGTGCATGAATTATATGTAGCAAGTTAAAATTGAATACGCCCGTTTGGTTGTCAAATGGTGCGATATACAAATAATAAGGAATAGAAGATATTGAAGCATTGTCTGAAATTTTATTTCCTGGAAATGCGCCAAAATCTCCTTTAGTAGAATACACAAGTTGGTAGCCGTTATACGATAATGGGGAATAAGGTATATAAAATGGATTTTCTTTGTATTCAAAATTAGGAATTTCATTTACAACAGGCTCTTTAATTTCACATGAATTTACACGATAATTTAAAATTTTATTGCTGCGATATTCCAATACAGAAACCCAAGTGTCAACATTGTTTTGATGTTTGATACCACTAATGGAAGGTGCTACAGAGTCCTTCAAGAAAATATTTTTGCTTATTATGTTACCTTTTCCTCCATTGCCATGCATATCAATAATGTGGTATTCTAGTTTGCATAAATCCCAAAATTTAAAACAATAGGTATTTATGGGGCAGTTTAAAGGAACATTACGAATATAATCCCAATTCTCTTCATGCGGTAAAGTTTCGAACAAATAGTAATATCTGCGATTACCTTCTTCAATAGGCACAATTAGGCTTGTTGCATATAGGGAGCTGAAATTGTATGTGTGTAATTGTCCATTATTCATTACTTGTCCATTGGGTTCATACACGTTTGTGCCATCGTAATAAAAAAGTATGTTGCCTAAGGTGTCGCAAATAGAATTTGCATGAGGAGTCTGTAAATCTCCTTTGTAGTTTGGATTATAAGGATTGTATAAATTGGTATTTGTAACCGTTACTTTAGGGGTAGTAGAATTGAATTTCAATATGTATTTAAAACCAATAACACGTTGATCGGTTTCGTGCTGAGCAAAAAGTATAGTTGAAAGAAGATTGAATGTAATAGCTAGTGATAATCTAATTCTCATATGTATAAAAGGCAGTACGTATCCATCTACAAGATAAGAATACGCACTGCCTTTTTGTTTAATTTTATACTTAATATTTAACATTATCTATATATTTTGCGCTTCGCAAAACCAAAGATAGTGCAGTGCAATAAATCCAGACGCAATAAATTGCGTCTCTACCTTAGTGAATAATTTGAACCCAGC
>NZ_CALMGQ010000183.1 GCF_937863595.1 uncultured Cytophaga sp. | reverse complement strand
ACCTGTAAAGTTAATATTTTATCAGTTACTCCCCAGCTTTTTTACCTGACCCGAGTTTAGTGCTATTGATGTAGCTGAGATGGAAGATGCGCTAATATCCATGTGGGTATTCTATTTAGATAAGCATAAATGGATTGAATCTATACCAGATATTTCAGAGTTTATAAATTACCGACTTAAGATGTATGGAATGTATTTTAAAGTTCGGGAGGATGTTTCCAAACATGCAACCTGTATTTTATATAAATTATTTTACATGTTCCCATTGTGTCAAAAAATAACTATGGATACCTATTCACATGTGCCTCCTACATTTTTAAAGTCTGTTTCTGGTATGTGTGATGAATTGTTGTTAGAAAGTAGAGATTACTTAACTAAAAGAAGACAGAATTGAATGCATATAAAAAATTTACATTCGTGATATTTTTATAGTTGAACAGTACAATTTTTAACTCTAGGTGTTTCATGCATGAAAGCACACAGAATTCTAACGAATTAGATTCTTCGTTTATTCGAAATACACTACGATGCTTTTTGAAACCATATCATGCATTGTTCTGCGATTGGGATTGCTATTTATTGTGAAAAACGAAATAAATCCAAGTGCCATTTTTAAAGTAAAACGAATGTAGGATTGAATGATATTTATCTTTTGTTTCGGGTCACTATTGCTTCTAATACGTATATCCATTATATAATTTCCCAATGTACAACCCAAGGTATGGGCAAGTGGCTCGTAGATGAAAAATAAACCAATAAATATGCATGCACGTATCCAGCCGGGCACATCAGCGATTTCATCAAACATCATTGCTACAATCGACATCAAAAATAAAATAAAAATAGAATCTAAACTTGCTGATTTTATGCGATCCGTAAGAGAAGGCTACTTATTTGTTTGATTTAATATTTCATTTTCCATAATTTATTTTAGTTCTACTACGGCAATTTATTGTTTGCAAATTTTAGAGGTTCGTTAAACCGGTACGATTAAAAAAAAGATTCGCTTTGTACGATACAAAGCGAATCTTCAATT
Source organism: uncultured Cytophaga sp. (assembly GCF_937863595.1). Classification (GTDB taxonomy): domain Bacteria; phylum Bacteroidota; class Bacteroidia; order Cytophagales; family Cytophagaceae; genus Cytophaga. Next base: position 48,236 of record NZ_CALMGQ010000183.1, on the reverse strand, counting down.
CTTGATTTTTAAAAATTATTGTTTGACTACTTTTGAAGTATAAACAGTATCGTTCGTTACTAATTGCAACATATAAATACCTTTAGGTAATGCTTCAATGTTTACTGTAAGTGTCGGTTCGTTTACAGAAACAACTTTTTGAAATGCAACACTTCCTGTTTCGTTGTACAACTTTAATTCACCAGAACCTGAGGTGTTGCTTACCGTAATAGTTACGATGTCTTTCGTAGGGTTCGGATACGCGTAAACTGATGTAGAGGATGTTTTATTTAGTACTCCTGTTGTGGATGACGATTTTTCTTCAAGAGTCATAGATCCATCTTCTTTAGTAGAAGGATTTCCATCTGCAGTAACAGGAATAGACGTTCCGTTTGCAGCTAAACCAGTGCCAACAAACTCTGGGGCAATTTTATAATTACCAGCTTTTACATTTTTGAATGAATACGCACCATTTACATCTGTTTGTGTGTAGGCGATTTTATTTCCAGAGGCATCCGTTAAATAAGTAATAACAAAAGCTGCTGGTACAGTAGCACCTGTAGTACGTGCATTTGCAGATGCATTTTCACTCACTGTAATTATCCCTGCAATGACATCTGAGCCTGTGTTCCAAGTAGGATCAGCACTTGTATAGGAATTTAAGGAAAGATTTGATATGTTGTTTGCTATAACAGTAATTGGGCTTGCAGTTTTCCATGTTTGTACACCACCTGAATAAGTAGGTAGAAACGTATTTAAAGAGCTTGACCCTGTAATTGGGCTTGCAACTAATACATAAGTTCCAGCAGGAACGTGATCGAATAAATATGCCCCATTATCACTACCAATGATGGTGTCAGATTTAATGAAATGTAAACCAGAGCTTAACTGTTTAAATAACATAACAACTCCTTTATCCAATTTATTTGCAGCAACATTAATTGTTCCTGAGATTTTCAAATCATTTCCTATGGTAATTAGAACTTGGTCCGTCACAGTAGTGCATAGTCCATTTAGGCCAGTAAGTGTTATTTTTACGATACCATTAGAAATGTCTGATGCAGATGGTGTGTAGGTTGTCGATAATGAAGTTGTAGAACCAAATGTTCCTGTTCCATTACTTGACCAAGAACCAGAAGTAAACATGGTTATTGTGCCACTTAAATTTACGGAACCAGTTGTTATTGTTTGATCCAAACCTGCATTAACAGTGCCTTCAGGAACAATAGTTACAGTCATTGTATTCATACTGACACATCCGCTCATACTAATAGCCGATAGTTTTAACGTTACGCTTCCCATAGCAATATCTAAAGCAGAAGGAAAGTAAGATGTTTGTAATGTGGTGCTGTTCGTAAATGTTCCGTTTCCAGAAGTGGTCCATGAAAATGTGGAAGCATTTGTAACCGTTGCATTTGATAATGTAACGATTGCATTGGGGCATATTGTTTGAGGCAGACCTGCATTGACAATAGGCATTGGTACAAATGTTAAAACTAAATTATCTGATACAACACATCCAGATGCATTTGTTACTTTTGCAGTAAGTGTTACTGTACCTGTAGTTTCATCAGCTGTGCTAGGTATATACGTAGATGTAGGCATAGTCATATTTGAAAATGAACCCGAACCAGAAGTAGTCCACAGAAAATTAGCACCCGCAGACATCGTTCCATTTAAGTTTACAGCACCCATTCCAGCGCAGCGCGTTAAGTCAGTTCCTGCATTGCTAGTAGGTAAAGGTGCAATTGTAAGAATTAACGAAGAAGTTGTCGTAGAACATGTTCCACCCGTTCCTGTTATTGTTATAGTAACTGTACCTGCAGTTATATCCGCATTGGATGGTGTGTAAATACTATTTAATGTGGTAAAATTAGAGAATGTTCCAGTGCCAGTAGAAGTCCAATTATACGCCGTAAAGCCGCCAGTTCCAGTGCTAATTAAATTAGCTGTGCTACCTGCACATATTGTCTGATTGCCAGTTGTAGTAAGAGTACAAGCAGCATTGCTAAGTATGGGAAGCATTCCAATACTTAAAAATAAAAGCAAAAGTTTTTTCATTTTGTGATTTTTAGTTTAAAATATGGATAAATGTAGTGAAAAAATGGTATTTAATACAATGGTAATCAGTAGTATTGAAGATAGTTCTTTTTGTATTTTTAATAGATTACGGTGTAGAAATAGCATTATTGTATCACTAGATTATAAACTATCTTTGCACATATTTTATTCAATAATGTATTTATATGAAAACAAACCTATTTAGAATTTTGATGTTCGGATTATCGATGATTATTTTGATTAGTAACAACTCATATGCGCAAATGTATTCTGGCGGATTGGGCACAACGGATAATCCATTTAAAGTAGCTAATAAAGTAGATTTAAAATACCTTTCAGAACACAGCGAAGATTGGATTAATTCATTTATACAAACCGCAAATATTGCATTTACATCTGTGGATTTTAAAATTGGTGGTGATTTTTACAATTCAGGAAAAGGATTTAATCCAATTGGGAATTATGAAACAACATTCACAGGGAATTTTGATGGAAATTCATATTTCATTGATTCTCTTTTTATGAATAGTGAAACCGAAGGAATAGGTTTCTTTGGATTTACAGGTTTTGTTTCTTCACTATCTAATATATCGCTTCGCGGGTGTAACGTAAAGGGAAATGGGAACTATCTTGGTGCGTTAGTAGGGAATAATAATGGTGAAATGAATAATTGCCATTCTACTGGATTCGTATATTCTAATATAAGTATGTATGATATTGGCGGTTTGGTTGGTTATAATAGTAGACAAGGTATAATTAATAATTGTTATTCAATGTGCGATGTAATTGATTCTATGGATAGAAGTAACGTTGGAGGATTAGTTGGGTCGAATGATAATGAAATAGAACTGTGCTATTCTAGTGGTAAAGTAATAGGTGAGGGAATATATTCTAATGCTGGCGGATTCGTAGGTCGAAATAATAGCTCAATCATTAATTGTTACTCAAGCAGTAATGTAACCCGAACAAAAGATGATGGTTTTGTTGGTGGTTTTGCAGGTATTAATTATAATTCAATCAAACACTGTTATGCTTCTGGAATAGTGAACAATACAGGTATGTACTGTTCAGTCGGAGGAATGATTGCAATTAATGAGGGTACAACAACTAATTTATTTTGGGATACAGATGTTTCTGGTCAATCAACTAGTGATGCAGGAGTAGGTAAAACAACTATCGAAATGAAAACACAATCTACATTTACTGATTGGGATTTTGTGGGAGAATCAACAAATGGAAATGATGATATTTGGAAAATGGATATTTTGGGATGTTATGGTGGATACCCAATTTTTGTGAATCAAAATAATACTCTTCCTCAAATTTCTACGATTGAAAATGGAGATGCATGCACAAATGCCACTGCTACTTTAAATGCCTCAACAACTGACGTTACAAATACATTACAGTGGTTTGTTAGTTCAATAGGAGGTGCAAGTATGCATACAGGAAATGTATTTATAACACCAGTACTTAGTCAATCAAAAAGCTTTTGGGTAGAAGCTCAAAATGGAGCATGCATTTCTTCACGAACTGAAGTTGTTGCGACAGTGAGTGTTTGTACAGGAATAAATGATCCAGCGGATGTACAAAATGCCATATCTATTTTCCCCAATCCAACAAAAAATAAAATTCAGATACAATACGCTACAACTATTTCAAGCGTTGAAGTGTACAATATGATGGGAATTAAATTGTATCAATCAAATACAAATACTAAAGAAATAGATTTAACTTCATTTTCAAATGGCGTGTATCTGATAATTATTCACGACCAAGCAGGTAATGTGTTTTCCAAACGCGTGGAACGTATGGATTAGTTTGTAGATTTGTGTATTAAAAGGCCTTCGTTTACAATTAAACGAAGGCCTTTTTCGTTAGTCCATCATCCAAAGGTATTAATTAGCAATTTGAATTAATGCAGATAAAAATATTCAAATAAGGTTTGAATGCACCCCTTATTCAACAAAACCTTTTATTTGAACACATCCTTAAATTCGGTAAATTGTCCGCTATATGCGTTTTATTAAAAATATTCTTTTTATTAGTATCATAAGTCTTTGTATGTGTCTGAATACACGTGTATTTGGACAGCAGCTTACGTTTTTCAATATTGATACAAGTAATTACCCAAGGGTAAAGGCTGATTTCTTTGCAATAGATGCTGCTGAAAAACAGATCATCACATTTACGGAAGACGATGTTTTTATAACTGAGAATACAAACGCACAGCGGGTTGTTAAAGTCATAAATCCGAACGCAGTTCAAGCCAAACAAATTTCATTGGTATTGACGATAGATGTGTCAAGTTCCATGGTAGGGCCTTATATAAAACTTGCCAAAAGTGCCGCCAATGCAATCGTCTCTAAATTGCCCTTAGATAAATCCGAATGTGCTATCACCAGTTTTGATGATGCGAGTTATGTACATTCCGATTTTACACGAGATAAAATAAAGTTACAGAAGTCTATTGAGACCTTGAAACCAAGAGGTGGGACTGACTATGACAAAGGATTTACAACCTCGAATGCTGGCGGCTTGGATATTCTTAAAAAAGGCTTGCATGAAAAAGTACTTATTTTTTTAACCGATGGGTATGGAGAAGTACACACGCCAGAAATTATTCAAAAGGCGAAAGCCATGGGTGCGAAGGTTTTTGTGATTACCCTAGGTATGCGTACCCCGGATGAATTAAGAGAAATTGTTCGGGCAACCAATGGATATTATTTTGAGAATGTTATTTCAGAGCAAGAAATTAATACAGCCTATCTAAGTATTCTGTATCGCATACAAGGATTTACACCTTCCACAATAGAATGGGAGAGTACCACAACCTGCGGAAATTCTAAAGATATCTTATTCGGAGAAAAAAAGAATACTGTAAAACAAATTACGTCACATTACGATGCACCTATAAATAAAACGATACGCCTGCTTCTGGATGTAAATGCCATTACGTTTAATGCAACTACAAAAGAAATACCGATTTCAGTAAAAGCAATCAATGGGAATTTTCCTATTCAATCTGTTCGTTTTTCCAAAACAAATTTTTTAGTAACAGAACCTGCTTTACCACATACTATAAGTAGAGGAGTTTCTGAAGATGTTACTATTAAATATACAGGTACTTCTACAGAGTTTATTTCAGGCAGTATGGAGTTGGTTTCTGCTGGTTGTCCATCCACATTTATTTATTATCAATATCAACCGCCTAGCGAAAAGCCAGCCATACATTTAATGGCACCAGATGGGAAGGAATTGTTTTATACAGGTACAGATACCCTTGTTCGATGGGGCTTGCAGAATACTCATGCACCCGTAAAGGTGTCTTTTAGTTCAAATGCAGGGAAAGATTGGGTAGTCTTAAAAGATAGTTGTAAAGATGAATTCTTTAAATGGAAAATTCCATATAAACCTGGAACTTCTAATTTAATAAAGGTAGAAACCCGTGTAGTGGAACAAAAAACAAAGGCTGAATTTAAAATGATACACGATCGTTTTACAGGAGTTATGAATGCATATAACTTAAGTCCAGACGGGGATCGATACATATCGCAAACACCAACACAATTAAATTTACATGATACGCATACCAATTTGGTAATTTCTAAAATAGAAAATACCATTCGGAATGGATATTTTATTTTCTCTCCAGATGGGAAGTATATATTCATCTATGATGAAGGAAAACCCATACAAGTATATGATGCATACACGTTTCGATTTATTGAACAATGGGGAATATTCAGAAAAACATTAAGCAGTTTTATTGAACCTTATATAAACAATGATCTTACAGAGTACGTGGCAAAAGATACAGATGGAAGTTTGGGTATTTTTAATTTTAAAACGGGAATAAAAGTTAAGGATATTAGTTTTGTCGCAGGGAAAGAAATAACGGATTTTACAAAAAAGTATATCGTATCCGTAGAAGAAACAAATCACCATGTATGGGTATGGGATCACCAAAATGGCAAGAAGGTGTTGGATATTTTTATTCCAAACCAGCAAATTGTGAATGTTGAATTCAATCAAGATGAGACTGTTTTGCTTGTCTCTACTTGGTCTGCAGATGGCTTGAACCAAGATTTTACGGCCTATGATTTAAACGGAAAGAAAATTTATTCCTTTGAAAATTCTTCCAAGTCCTTCATGTCTTTGGATACCTATCAAAATTATGCGATCTGTTCTAAAGATAATTATCCTGTCTTAATTGATTTAAATACAGGGAAGGTCTTATTAACGTATGTGCTACCAACGGCTGTAAAATTTGGTTGGTTTGTACCTTTTAGTAATGGTGCATATATTTTATTTGCAAATGCATCTTCTAAAGAAGTGTACATGGTTACTTCAGGGATTGAACATATGACAGGTGGTATTATCTCAGATCAATCTTCTGAACCATTTACAATCCTTTCAACAAAACCTGAAGTGAAGAGTATACAATTTGCTTCTACGTATCTTGAAAGTATATGGGATAGTGTTGTCGTTTCATGTATTAAGAATGTTACTTCAATAGATATTCCTATTTTGGAGATTTCAATTGAAGGACAAAATGCAAAGGCCTTTAAAATTTTGAATCCTATTTCAGCAGTTATAATGCATGCAAAATCAAAGCAAGATATTGAACTGCGTTTTGTACCAATTAAGTCTGGATTGCAAGAAGCTGTACTGAAAGTTATAACAAAATACGATACAGTAAGCGTTCGCATTTCTGGGACTGGAATTGTAAAGCCATATTCGATAGCCAACAACGAATTGAATATGGGTTTGATTGAGGTAGGGAAGAAAATAGATACGAGCTTTACGAAGGTATTAACAAATACGAGTAAGAATATCATGTACATTAATGCACTGCGATTAGTTGGTCCCGATCAAAGGCAATTTACAATTACATCTCCTATTACATCTACATTAGCTGTTGGCGCATCCCTCGTGGTCAAACTTAATTTCTCACCTACCCAACGTGGTAGGACCTCTACTCTGTTGCAAATAGATATTCGAAATGCATTGGGTCCGGTATTCATGCCAGTTTATGCAGAAGCGTATTTGCCACGACAATATACCATTGAATACAACGTTATAGATGCACGAACAAAAAAAGGTATTCAGGCAACAACAAGCTGTATGGATGTACAATCAAAATTTGTCATACCTTCTACATCCATTCGGGCAGGTCAATCTTCTAGTACAAATGCATACGCAGATCGCATCTATGTTTTTTCTTTTCAGAAAGAAGGATACAAATCAATCTCGGATACCGTTAATTTATTGCGTGTAGTAACTACGGATACCCTTGTTAAAACAATCGAATTAATTCCCGATGGAAGCTCTATTCCTACAACGCAGATATTAAGTGGTCGTATTATTGACAAGTCGAATCAATCGTCCATTGATGCTACGATTGTTGTTTTTGAATCTGGAAGCAAATTGTCGTATAAGAAAATAAAGACTTCTGCAGACGGGGCGTATAGTATTGAACTGCCTTTTGGAACGTATACGATACAGATAGAAAAGGAGGGTTATGTAAATGAACATGTCTCTGTTAACGTATCAGAGCAAGCACAACCAAGCAGTACCTATGAATTGAAGCCCATCAAAGTGGGTGAGACCTTACAATTACCAAATGTATATTTTGCACGTGGTGGTGTAGACTTACTTGAAAGTAGTAATGAGTCGCTTGATCAGTTATATACTTTATTGCAAGACAATCCGACTATGCGTATTGAATTATTGGGCTATACCGATAATCAAGGTGACGCTCGATTGAATGTACAACTATCGGAGAAACGCGTTGCTGCAATAAAAGATTATTTGGTAGCGAAAGGTATTTCACAAAATCGGATCACTGGAAAAGGTTATGGAGGAGCTAATCCCATTGCTAGCAATGCTACCGAAGAAACACGTCAATTAAATAGACGTGTAGAATTTAAAATCGTGAGTAAGTAGAAATTATATTTTCTTGTAAGAATGTTAAGCCTTGTCTGGCGCGAGTGTTAAGCGTAGCGTCACTCGTGACTTTTATTTTTACAGTCTTTGACTGCTTTTTTATTTACTAAAGGCAGTCAAAGACTGTAAAATGCTAGAAACCATTCACGCTGCGCTAAAGAATGCGCCAGACGTATGCAGAAAAGGCTGAAAAGGCTGAAATACTAAACACCAGTCTCTCTAAAGACGGGTGTTTAGTAAAAAAATTACACTTTAATTATTTTCAATCGCCGCCGCTTGAATCGCTGTTAAAGCAATTGTATACACAATATCATCCACCAATGCCCCTCTGGATAAATCATTTACAGGCTTCTTTAAGCCCTGTAACATTGGGCCCACACTAATTACATTTGCACTGCGTTGCACCGCTTTGTAAGTAGTGTTTCCCGTATTTAGGTCGGGAAATATAAATACGTTTGCACGCCCAGCAACGGGGCTGTTAGGCGATTTCTGCATGCCGACGCTCATAACAGTTGCAGCATCATATTGTAGCGGTCCGTCGATGATCAAATCGGGTCTTCTTTCTTTTACCATACGTGTTGCTTCTTTTACTTTTTCTACATCTTCGCCAATACCCGACGTTCCAGTAGAGTAGGAGATCATCGCAATTCTTGGATCTATTCCAAAAGCGATTGCTGAATCTGCACTTTGAATGGCAATATCAGCAAGCTGATCGGACGTGGGGTTTGGATTCACCGCACAATCACCATACACATATACTTGGTCTGGCATCAGCATAAAGAATACCGAAGATACAATGGTAGAACCAGGAGCGGTTTTGATTAATTGTAGCGCCGGACGAATTGTATTGGCTGTTGTATGGATGGCACCCGATACCAAACCGTCTACTTCGTTCTGCACAATCATCATCGTTCCTAAAACCACTTTGTCTTCCAATTGTTTTTCAGCTTGAAGTGCCGTTAAGCCTTTGCCTTTGCGTATTTCTTCCATTGGCATCACATAACGCTGACGAATCAAATCTGGATCTAAGATCTGAAGGTCTGGTGGTATGGTTACACCTTGTGCTAAAGCAACTTCTTGTATGCGTTCTGGGTTGCCCAATAAGATACAATGAGCAATGCCTTTTTCATGGCAGATGATGGCTGCTTTAATGGTTCGCGGTTCCTCACCTTCAGGTAATACAATGCGTTTATTTGCAATGCGAGCAGATTGAATCAGTTGGTATCGGAAAGCTGCAGGAGGCATGCGTTTTTCAGAAGGTTGTCCCAATTTTATTTTCAGAATATCCCCATCTAAATGGTCCGCTACATGGTCTACTACTTTGGTAATGCGTTCAATATCATCCATCGGAATGTGATTGTCCATCTTATCAAGCAAACCGCTGGTTTCGTAGGTAGTAAGCGGAGATAGCAACACCGGAATTTTATGTGTCAATACGGGCGAACATAATTCATGAATGGTTGGTCTGGGTTCAAAATCATTTGTAAGCAATAAGCCTGCAATCGGAATTCCTTTAAGAACGGCAAGCGAAGTCGCTAATAAAATATCGTCTCGGTCTCCCGGTGTAATAACGAGTACGCCCGGCTTCAAGCGATTTGCAATGAATTCAACTGATCGTGCTGCAACCATATAGCTTTTAACACGCGAAGTGCTAATGTTTGCATCCGATAATACGCGGCATTCAAGCTGCGATGCAATATCCGATACGCGCGCTTCCATTAAAGTAGGTTCGTAAGGAATTGCACCAATAAAAAGCAATTTCTTTGCAGCAATGGTTTTGCTAAAAGATGCAATTTGCTGATGCAGTTGTTCCGCATCTTCAATGCCATGCGTCTTTGTTAGCACGTATCCTACAAAAGAAGTGTGATCTGGTCCGCCGTATTGTTGTAAGGCTATTTCAATTTGTTCTGCAATTTCAGATGGCGAACGTTTGTCCACAGGTACAACAAGTACTACATCTGCACGTAAGTTACGAGCAATCTCATCATTGAGTGAAGCAAGAATTGGCCTATCGGCATCTTGTGCCAGTCCTTCGATAATGGTTATATCATACGTGTCTGTTGTGATGGACAGTAATGTTACAATCTCTTCCAATAACTGATTCATTTGTCCGGTACCGATCATCTTCTCTACATAACCCACAGATATAGGCTTTGGGATATCGATATGAAATAAGGATTCTGCGAAATGTAAGGAACGTTTGTTATCGTTTAATGGCCAAGCATCGGCAATGGGTTTTGCAAAACCAACTTTGATTCCCAATCGTTCAAAAGCTCGAACCATTCCAAGTGAAACGGATGTTAGGCCAGCGTTTGGGCCGACAGGGGCAAGGTAAAAGGTACGCATACTATTTTTAGTTTATTTTATACATGCTGCCGTATCAAGGGCAATCATAAGTTCTTCATTTGTATTGATTACGATCGCTGGAATGCTTTCGGCTGTGGTAATAACACCATGTGCACCACGAACGGCTTTATCATTCAGTTCTTCGTTGATGGTGTATCCAAGAACGTGCAAGCGTTTTAAAGTTTTAGAACGAACAATGGAAGAATTTTCTCCAATGCCTCCCGTAAAGATAAGTGCATCAACTTTTGGTAAAGAAGTTGTCATGGCACCGATGTATTTTGCTAGACGATGTACAAATACTTCGATTGTTATTGCAGCGCCCCTATGACCACCGGCAGCGGCTTCTTGAAGTTCACGCATGTCGGAAGATAAGCCAGACAAGCCAAGTAATCCGCTTTTTTTATTGAACGTATTTACAACGTCGTAGGCACTGATATTTAAAGTATTTGCCAGATAGGGGATAATCGCTGGATCTATATCGCCTGTGCGCGTACCCATAACTAAGCCCTCAAGGGGTGTAAAGCCCATGCTTGTATCAACGCTTTTACCATTTAATACCGCAGAAACACTTGCTCCGTTACCAAGGTGTGCGGTTATGAATCCACTATCTCCAAGATCTTTATTCAACAATAGAGCTGCTTGCTGCGAAACGTATTGGTGACTCGTACCATGAAAGCCGTAACGCCTTACGCCATGTTTTCGATAGTATTCCATTGGTAAGGCATATAGATAGGCATAGTCTGGAAGCGTCTGGTGAAAGGCTGTATCAAATACCGCGACCTGAGGGAGCGTAGGAGCGAACAAACGTGCTGCATAAATCCCTTCAAGATGCGCAGGATTATGTAAGGGAGCAAAGGCAATACAATCTTCAATGATTTTGATGACTGCATCATCAATCAATACGGCTGATTTGAAAAACTCTCCACCATGAACCACTCGATGACCAATGGCAACAATCGCATCATTTAAACCCTCGCGCTGAATGTATGTGAGAATGTATTCCATCGCCGCCTGATGTGTGCTAGATGCGAGCGCTATCGTTTCTTTTGTATCGTCTTTTTTTATAATCAGAAATGCATTGGACAAACCAAGTTTTTCTGCAATTCCTGAAAGAAGGAGCGATTGTGTGGCAATATCTATAAGCGAAAACTTAAGGGAAGAACTTCCGCTGTTTATAACGAGTATGGACGGCATAGGGTACTAAAATCTTTTAACTAAGTTAATAAGTATAGCTGAAAGAACAAGGCATAGCCGAGGCTTATATTCGAAAAATGATAAAAGGTTTTATGGTTGGTGATGGGTATCATGTTTTGGAATGGTTACCCTAGCCCTACTACGAATCAATCCGTTGTAGGCATTTTCGAATCAACAACCTACGAATCTATGGTGGAATGTTTAATTAGCGAACTGTATTTGCCTGAATGATGTTTCTTTTGATTTGTATGATTTGCATGATATTGAATAACTGAAATGAATATTATTCATTGCCTGTTATTCAATATTATTTTATTCATTAATCGCATGGATCTAAATTTAGAAAATTTTTTAATTATCTTATCACTGGGACAAGGAATGCCAGTCCTCTTTTAAATACTTCTATTAATATCTCTGTCTTTTAATAATAGATTGCGTTTTTCAAAAGCGTACGGCGTATTTTTATCTGCGAGCCAAGTAATCATTTTTAATACACCAACAATATTAAGAAATATTCCAAGCGGAATTCCAATTAGATAATCAGTTACTGTTATTAAATTTTCGCTATATGTAATCTTTATAAAAAAATATATGCATGGAGCGAAAAACAACCAACACGTAATCATTCCTGCGTTGAAATAAGTTTTGCCTTTAATGTTAAACAGAAATGTATGAGCAATAATGTTTCCTAAGGAAATAAGTATAGTAGCAATCCCCAACCAGATAGCTTTTTTAGCTAGTAAAGCGGCCAATAAATAACATAGCCAGCCAACACCCATATTGATATATAATGCAGTATTTGTATTTAATGGATACCTGTCTGGTATGGGACTATTAAAAACTGCTGTGTTAATCATGCCAGGAAAGGTGCCTACGATTCTATATTCTTCTAGTTGATGAAAGAATAACGATGTTAAACTTAGCCACATTAATAGTTGATAAGAAGATAATGTATTAAGGTTTACGTATACGAATACCAAAACAGAGATAGATAACAATCCACCTAAATCATACCAATGTTTTCTTAATACATCCATATTATATTTTTTTATTGTTTGCGATTAGAATATTCTGTTCTGTCCATATTTCTATCAGTTGTTTCTGGCTTTCTGCCGCCAGTCTTTAGCGCAGCTTAGTCCAAATTTATCATAATAATTCACGTTTTCTATTATTACAATCCTTTTTATCTATGAATCTAAAAAATAAAATCCCGTCCATTTTGGACGGGATTTTATTTGAATTATTGTTTTAATAATTGAACGTTTGCAATGAGTTTAATTTCATCGCCAACCAATGCGCCGCCCGCCTCAGTGATGGTATTCCATGTTAAACCAAATTCTTTGCGGCTTATCTTTCCTGAAACTTCAAAACCTGCTTTTGTATTTCCCCAAGGATCTTTTGCCGTTCCACCATATTCAACCGCAAGTGTAATTGATTTTGTAACATCTTTAATTGTTAAATCACCGACCAATTCAAAGTCATCGCCTTTTTTTGTAAACTTCGTTGCACTGAACGTTAATTTTGGAAATTTTTCTATATCAAAAAAATCCGCACTTTTTAAGTGTGTATCGCGTTGTTCGCTGTTTGTATTGATGGATGCCGTACTTGCTTCGAAGCTTATTTTCGCATTTTCAAACGTGTCGTCGCCTGCTTCAACCGTACCGCTGAAATCATTAAAAGCACCTGTAACAGTTGTAATAACTAAATGTTTTACTTTGAATTGAATTTCAGAGTGAGATGCGTCGATTACCCAATTTGTAGTTGTCATAATTGTATGTATTTTAAATTTTGTTTACGTATTTACTTTTTATTTATTCTTAATTTATTCTACTTTCTTCATACTTAATTTTCCCATAATCTCCGTTAAAGAAATCTCTATAGGCATGTGCAATTTCTAAGCGGCTGTTCATAACAAAGGGGCCTTCTGCAAAGATTGCTTCGGTGTAAGGCGCGCCCCCAAATAAAACAAGATCAACCTCTGTGATGTTATTATTTGTAAAACTTATGTCGCCATCCGTGTTTGCAAATGAAACAATCTCACTTTTGCTTATGGCTTTTCCGTTAATAATTACTTCATCTGAAGGCACAAAGGCAGCGTATTCCAAACCTACGTTGGTTGTATACATAAAGCTAGATTTTGGATTCAGTTTTATATGATAAAGAAATTGTTCGCTGAATGTTTTAACAGGCGACTTATTATCCCCGCAAGCGCCGATAACTATGCGCATGATACCTGCTTCGTTTGGCAATATTACTTCAGGAATATCGCCTGCCTGTATCGCCATGTAATCGGGCTTTTGTGCTTTATTTTCTGCAGGTAAATTAATCCAGAATTGAAGTCCGTGCATGATTCCACCACGCGCTTGAAAGTCGGGACTGAAATGTTCGTCGTGGATGATGCCGTTTCCTGCATTCATCCATTGTGCGCCACCTTCTTCTACAATACCATGTTGTCCATTGCTGTCAAAGTGTTCAAGCGCGCCGCTAAATACATAACTGAAAGTTGCAATACCACGGTGGGGATGTGCAAATTGTCCAGTAGGCGCAGCTGGTGTTTTTGGTTTTTGAACACTCGGGTATAAGTGATCCAAAAATACAAATGGACCTACTGCATCCATATATCTGTTTGGCAACAATCGATTCACTAAAAGTTCGCCAACTTTGGAATTGATACCACCATATTTTGTTCCGATCGTCTTTTCCATTTTCGTAGTACTTTTATTTAACTTAGAAGAAGCATTCGTGCTTTCCCTTTTTGTTGATACAAAGTAACAGCATAAAAAGAGGAATCGGATTGACAAATGACAATAAAGAGGCTTGACAAATGTCAAGAGGTGGGATGTATGTGAAATGCTTAAGCGCCTAAATACATAAATTGGGAGTATTTGAGTCTATTCGAATCTGTACCTGAAAAATTTCTAACTGCTGAGGATTCTCTGTGTTAGCTTTAATATAGATTCGGTACGCGTTTTTGTATCTCTAAAAAATGTGAACGTTGAAACAGTAAATATATCCCAATGTATCACTATAGCCAAGGGTTTAAATCCTGTACATACTTTTAAAAAATGAATCGTTACGCATCGATTCGGATTTTTTTTACTTCAGCGCTTTCTTTCGAATTCTACTATATGTTTCCGCCGTGATTCCTAAATACGAAGCAAGCATGGTTTGCGGAAAACGTTGTAAAAAGTCTGGATGGTTTTTTTGTAGCTCTAGAAAACGATCTTCGGCTGTTAAGCTAAGTGCATCGTGAATGCGTTTTTGTGAAGCACTAAAATTTCGTTGGTTTAGGGTGTGAATCATTTTGCTAAAAATGGGTAGGGTAGCAGTTAATTGTTGCAATTCTTCGGATGTGATTAACAACACTTCTGTGTCTTCAATAGCATCAATGTTGTACTTAGAAGGCGTAAGCATGGTTAAACTTTCACGATCACCCACCCACCAATTCTCTATACCAAATTGAATAATGTGCTCTATACCTTTTGCATCTACCGAATACAGGCGCATAGAGCCTTTTAAAATAAATGCATTGTATTTGCATACATCACCTTCTTGCAACAGAAACTGACCTTTCTTAAATCGTTTGTGCGTAAAGGTTTTTTTTACAACTTCAAAATCTGTTTCCGAAAAAGTATCGGATGCATATTTTTCAATATAAGCGCGTAGCGATTCGTACATGGTGCATTAACGGTTATTCGTGTTTTGTTAAAGATATGTATTTATAATTAAGAATGGAAAAGTGAATGGATGGTTTTTACGCAGGTAGACGGTAAGGGTATTTTGATCTAAGCATCGATAAAGCCTGTATGGTTGTATTGGGCAACTACCTAAGAATCTATAATGGTAGGCTCAAAGAGCCAACTGAATTTGTCTCTTTCTGTCTCGTGGTGGAATTGCTAAGTAAGATCATCTTAACACAATAGTAAAAATATTTGTTATCTCGTTGATATTGGCGCTCACTTTGAAAAGGATGCCTTATTCAAATGGAGGAATATTTTCCCCTGTAGCCACATACAAAATAGGTTTGAGCATCCATTATATATACGATATGGAGAAAATAGGTAAACTATTTATTTAACGGTAGGAATAGGAATGTTATCGGTTTGGATAAGATGCCTACAAGTATTTTCTTGCACTTCTGTTTTATTAACAATCCATTATTCACGAATTGCTATGAATTTATCCAAAAAATCTTTATTTTTTTTAATCGCTACATTGAATTTTTTGACCAGTAATGCACAAAATTTTCCTTCTGTATTTGATCAAAACACATTGAATGGTAAAAATGGATTTATTGTAAAAGGCTTGAATGGAGGCGATCGCCTTGGTTCTGAATTGAGTTTTGTTGGTGACATCAATCACGATGGGTTAGAAGATATCGCTATAAATACACAATTTATTGAACCGAATAATCTTGAACTAGCTGGCACTACGTATATTATTTTTGGTTCAGTCAATGCATATCCTTCCCCATTTGATTTAACTACCCTAAATGGTATTAATGGCTTTAAAGTGGAAGGTGTTGCTGAAGATGAAAGAAGAGGCGCATCAATTGGGAAGTTAGGCGATATTAATGGCGATGGTATAGATGATATTGCATTGGCATCTCAGGGGGATAAGCATATGTTTTTGTATGGAAGAAGTACCGGTTTTTCAGCTACTATAACAATGAATGAGATCACTGCTACCATTGGTTTTATTTTTACTGAAAGTGGCGTTGGTGAAATTAAGGGAGCAGGTGATGTAAACGGAGATGGGATTAATGATATTTTGTTAGGTCAATATGCATGGTCGGGCACTACCTATATTCTTTTTGGTAGGAACTCTAATTTTCCATTAGATGTTGATGCAAGTTGGTTAGACGGTACTCGTGGCTTTAAATTAGGTAAGGTGTCAGCAAATATATCTGCTTTTTATGTTGCTTCAGCAGGTGATATAAATGCAGATGGCTATGCTGATGTTATGGTTGGTATTTGGACTGGAAGTTCTGCTGATGAAAAAAAGACCTATGTTTATTTCGGTCATGCCGCACCTTTTCAAATGATCGTTGATATAAAAGCTGTAAATGGCACAAATGGTTTTTCCATTCAAAATGCCTCTAATAATTTCTTAATTCCAGTGGGCACGCTTGGAGATATCAATGGCGATGGAATCGATGATTGTTTTTCGGGTAATATTATTATTTATGGCTCAAAAACTGCATTTGCAAAAACCTTTGTTGCTAACGGAACAAATGGTTTTGCATCTACAGGATTTAATCTAACTTCTGCAGCCATCGGAGATGTGAGCGACGATGGAATCGACGATTTTTTAGTTGTGTCTAATAATTATGAAAACTGGGTTGTATACGGTTCCAAAGAAATCGTACCTGCAACTTTTGATCCCACAATACTAAATGGTACTGGTGGTTTCAAAATAAAAAATATAAAGCAAACAAATATTGGTAGGCAAATAAGTGGTGGTGGTGATATAAATGGAGACGGCTATTCTGACTTTATGATTGGAAGTGAAATTTCAGGCACTGTTTTGTCTGGTGGCAACGAATCTGGGGAAGTATATGTTGTCTTTGGTGGGGATCATTATGCAAAGCCTCTCACAGCAAGTTATCCAAAGGTTACAGCTATCAATTATACAACGTTTAACCTACAAGTAAATACACAAGAAGGAGGCAGCGTTCATTATGGTATTTATCCAAGTGAAGAAGATGAAATAAATATACATTCGGACATTTTAAACGGAATAAATGCATTGCAGTTTGGCAATATTCAAGCCGATCAAGCAGAAATTGTTATCAATAAAAGTATTGCAGACTTAGCTTCAGGAGCAGCGTATGATGTATATCTATATTTTCAAGATGCCGTCGGAAATTTGGGTGAAATCTATTTAATCCATGATGTGAAAACCTTAGTAGATATAGAAGCGCCCGTTATCACATGTCCTACTGAACAAAAAAGTAACTGTGGAATCATTCCCTCATACACATCATTGATTACAGTGACTGACAATGCAGATGCCAATCCCATTATTACACAATCACCCCTTGCTGGTTCTGTATTTAATCCCAACATGACTGTAACAATAACTGCTGAAGATAAAGCCGGAAATAAAAGTGAATGTTCATTTCTTGTACTCGGCACGCAGCAAATTACGTGTGCAGTGGATCAATCGCTGAATAAAGGAACCTTGCTTCCTGATTTTACTCAATCGGCAACAACAACAGGGTTCTGCAACGAAGCACCAATCATTACGCAAACTCCTGACGCTGGCACACTCATACAAGATGATATATTTACAGTTACATTAACTGCATTGGATATTAATAACATGAGTGCTACGTGCGATTTTGTAATCAATACAATTACAACCGAGACAGATGTTGCAATCACCTCCAGTGAAATTAAATTGTATCCAAATCCAACAACAGATGTAATTCGTATTGAAGGTATACGTTATTCAAAATATGTACTTATTGATAATTTAGGTGCTGTAGTGATGGAAGGAAACGAAGTGACAGAATTGAATATTGCGGCCTTGAAAAATGGAATGTATCTGATTCTTTTATACAACGAACAAGCGCAACGTGTGGCAATGCAAAAGATTAGTAAAAAGTAATTAAGTTCGTATGTCAATAATAAAAAAGTCCTGTATTTTTACGCAGGACTTTTTTATTGAATGTAATGGCTACGGAATTTCAAAATTAATTTATGTGAGTTTTTACATAAGTTTGCGATAGCAATTCTTTCACCAAACCTACCACTCAAACCGTTGTTGAGTTATTCTGACAATAAGCTGCTAATCTATGATGGTACGCTCAATTAACCAACGGTATTTATCTGAACCACTGATTAAGCTAATATTGATAATTGAGCTTGGTTTTAATTTATTTTAACGCACTTCTATTTATAGCTGCAACTGTACACTATACTGTAATTTCCTGCATCACTTTTCTCAAGTGAATAGTAGCTGCCAGCCATTTCGGATAGTGGGGCGTATTGCGTAGAGTCACTATTCCAATCATTCTCTGAGGTGTAAAATAATACATCAATCAGGCGAATCAATATTTGTTTGTCTTTGCTTTTGGTCTGAATGGAATATTTTGTACCACCGGCCATGCAAGTTGACGTACTATAAATGATACTGGATTTAAATGATTGTTTCCAAGAGCAAGGTCTTCCAATTGAGGGAGTGTTTTCCGTACTTATTTTAGTAGTTAATGAATCGAAACTGTTGGATATATACAGATACCCTGGATCTATAACAGATGACTGTACAAGCATGCTCGGTGTGGGAGCGGGGAATTCGCTTTCATTCCAATCTGTTGCATATTCTTTAAATTTTGCTACTTTAATGGGGTTAGGCATACTTGATTTATTGCTGTTAACGATAGGTTTAACCGTATCCACATACTGTTGAGCGAGAGTAGTCGGTTCTGTTTCGTTTGTTTGCAGCGCCGAGCAACTGAAAAAACTACTTGCAATAAAGAATATAAAATATTTCAACATCATGCTTGGTGTTATTTACTAAATATAAATAAAAGTGGGTGATATGTATGTATAGGTGCCGTGCTTTGTGTGGTCCGATTAATGAAAAGATAAGCATAGGTCATCTTGCGCCAGTCTTTAGCGCAGCGAGACTGGTGTCTAGCATTTGGCAGTCTTTGACTGCTTTTTTTAACTATTGTTAACCTTTTTACAAAAAGCTAATTAACTTTTTTTCTTAATTTACATGGTATTGATTTATCGTTTTTTAATCACTCACAGCTATGAGTTCAAAATACAAAATAGGAGATGGGCAGTATGCGGATTTCGTAACGTTTACTATTGTTAATTGGATTGATGTATTCACCTCACCTGGTCACCTGGCGCCAGTCTTTAGCGAAGCGTGACTGGTGTCTATTATTTGGCAGTCTTTGACTGCTTTTTAACTATTGTTAACCTTTTTACAAAAAGCTAATTAACTATTTTTCTTAATTTACATGTTATTAATTTATCGTTTTTTAATCACTCACAGCTATGAGTTCAAAATACAAAATAGGAGATGGGCAGTATGCTCATTTCGTAACGTTTACTGTTGTTAATTGGATTGACGTATTTACTCGTGATGAATATAGGAATATTATTATCGATAGCCTAAATCACTGTAGTAAATATAAAGGTTTGATGGTTCATGCGTTTTGCATTATGACCAATCATGTGCATTTAATAATTAGTGCAGAGAAAGATAATAACCTTGCTTTTATTGTACGTGATTTCAAGAAATTTACTTCTTATAAGTTACTGGATGCAATTAAACATAATCCATTTGAAACTAAAAGGTAATGGATGCTTTGTATGTTTGAAAGAATAGGAAGTAAAAATACGAGTAACGAACGATATCAATTTTGGCAAAATGGATACCATCCGATTGAACTCAACAATGTATTTCTTGTTGAAGAACGCTTGAATTATGTGCATGAAAATCCAGTGCGCGCTGGTTTTGTATTATCAG
Source organism: uncultured Cytophaga sp. (assembly GCF_937863595.1). GTDB lineage: Bacteria > Bacteroidota > Bacteroidia > Cytophagales > Cytophagaceae > Cytophaga. The sequence goes on along the minus strand of NZ_CALMGQ010000183.1, from coordinate 28,220 downwards.
CAGAAGAATACAAATACAGCAGTGCTAGAAATTATGCGGGAGGGATAGATTGTATGATGGAAGTGGTGTATGTGTAAAAAAAGTTCCACTTACTTCTCTGGCGCGAGTCTTTAGCGGAGCGTGAATCGTGTTGTTTATTTTGCAGTCTTTGACTGCATTTTATTATTTGCTAAAGGCAGTCAAAGACTGCCGAATGGTGGACACCAGTCCCGCTGCGCTAAAGACTGGCGCCAGGTGATTTTTATTATTCTGCTGGAATAATATACCAAGCTCTTTTTTCTGGGGGACGTACTTCAATGCTATAATCGTTTGGTATGATTGGGATAGGGAAAAAATCTTGTGCATAATAAAGCGGCCTACATGGCCCTTTCTGATTAACAATTATTTTTAAGATTACCTTTTTAGTGGTATGATCTACATAGCATCGCATAAAGCGTTCTGCGTTATAAATACAGCCAGAATAGGTATAGGAAACGAATATCAATACGTTTTTATTAAAATCAACATCTGGGAAACTATCTGCTCTACATGCACTCCATGCTAGTAAACGAGCATACGCATCGGAATCATATATGTATTTTCGAGGAGGGGTATTTGCTGCATCGCTTGTTATGCATGCTCGGTTAATAATTAGCGGTCTACTTACACTCGAATCGATTGGGTTAGCACTTACCGCATTATAGTGTAAGCTTATAAATACGATTGTAGGTATCAGTTGTAAAAATAGAGATTTCATAATTGAAAAGTTGAAATAGTGTATATGGAATCAAACGTTTAATAGATGGTTATTGGTATACGAATCTACGAAGGTACGCTCAATTAGCCAACTGAGTTTGTCTGAACTATGATTCTTATGATGGACATGATATTGAATAGCAGAAAGTTTATTATAATAATTTACTTTGTCTATTATAGCAATCCCTTTTATCCATTAATCCCACGAATCCCAATTCAGAAAATGCTAGACACCAGTCACGATGCGCTAAAGACTGGCGCCAGGTGAGCGGTTCAGGCAATCCCTTATCCATCATACAGTAACTGGTTGTTGGCCTCTGGCACAAGAACGAATGTATTCGTGTGTACGATAGAGTGGGGGCGCCAACAGCAGTAAATAGGCTAACTTCTATTTACAAATAAATATTTTTGTTAATGGCTGATTAGATATATAATTGGATGCTTCTATATAAAGTAATATAGAATCAATTTCTGAATTAGTAAATGTTGGGAAAGCAGTCATGACACATTTATTGTATTTATTATATACATTGACTGCCATAGTATCTCCTGATTTAATTAAAGAGTCCGAATTGTGTATGAGCGCATAAATCCATTTTGTAGGCCTTCTTGTTGTTATACCAAATAGTGCTGGGCCTACAGATATTTCATGAATTTTATGGCAAGATTTACAATTTTCTTTGAATAATTGTCCTCCCGCTTCATGGATTGAATTTTCAGTATATTCAGATGAATAAGCTGCGTTTCCACAATAAAAAATATCATCAGCTTGTTGAGGATTTGTATCCTTTTGCAAATGTATCAATAACAAACAAAGCCCAAGCAATAGTGCTGAAGTGAAAAATAATAATAGAAGTTTATTGGCATATTTCATCGGTATCAGCTTTTAGCAACCACAGTAATATAACTATTCTTTCGGTATAATTTTATTGTATGTTTGCGTCGTGCACCTTGACCAAACCAATATCCAACCAGTTGTGCCATTTGGCCAAGAACCCAGTAAGCTTTGATGGTATGCTCAATTAGCCAACTGAATTTGTCTGAACGATGATTCTTTTGATTTAGATGATGAACATGATGTTGAATAGTTGAAATGATGGTTATAATAATTTACGCTGTCTATTACAACAATCCATTTTATCCATTAATCCCACGAATCCCAATTCAGACAATGCTAGACACCAGTCTCGCTTCGCTAAAGACTCGCGCCAGGTGAATTAGTACTTAATTACAGCTAAACTTCCCGATGGCTTATAATATACTTTTTCTCTCACACCTGTTGAATTGGGGTCTGCATTTTCTTGTTTTACGACCGTCCCTGCTTCATCGTATTGAATGCTGCTTTCATCTTTACCATAGATATCGTATACAACTTTATAATAGATATTTCCATTCTTATAATAATTTACTATTTCCATAGCAAACCCTTCAGGTGAAAACGTTTTTTGTTTACATAATACTTTTTCTGCATTATAATAGTTCCACGTGCCAACTGCTGTACCATTTTTGAATTCCCCTTTTGCGTATAAAGTGTCAGCAGGAATATCATGAAAGATGCTTTTTTTTGAAAGGTAATATTGATCGAAGGTGAAGTCTTTGTTTTGTTGAATTTGTTTTAGAAACTGATAATTTTGATCCAATATAATTTTTGTTAGGTCTGAACGATCAGTTGTATCTGTTATACAGCTTCTGTGACAAAGATCCGTATATAATAAACGTTCGTTGGTAGTTTTGCCATTCACAAAATCATTCGTATATGTAGTGAAAATCATGCGTTGCTCATAGAGTTTAACCCGGATGCCGCACATGCCTTGAGATATACGTGCATCAACAATAACGGTATCTGAAGTAGGATGTCCTTTATATAAGATGTCAATTACATAATAAATCTTTTGCTCTTTCTCAAATCGCATCACTGTGTCAATCCGAACAGCTCTTCCGGTAAAGATCAATGCAGAATTATTATAGGTTTCTATCGTTAAATATTTATCGAAGCTGCAGCTGCATGCACTGGATTGTAGATGCAGGAGGAAGAAGGAAAATATAGATATGACGTATGGTTTCATTTTAAATAGGTGTGTTTATAACTGTTTATTGTGTATTCTATCTAAACCGCGAGTCGACCCATTGTTGTGCCATTCGACCAACAACCTGCAAATCTATGGTGGTACGCTTTATGAGCCAACGGCCTTTGTCTGAACTATGATTCTTTTGATTTAGATGATGGACATGATATTGAATAGCTGAACGGATTGTTATTATAATTCACGTCGTCTATTATAACAATCCCATTAATCCGACGAATCCCAATTCAGACAATTGCTAGACACCAGTCCCGCTGCGCTAAAGACTCGCCATGTGGAGCTTTAGGATTTCAATATTAATTCTTTAAACCACTCTTCAAGTTTTTCATCATCTAGTAAAAAGACATCAGAATCAGAAAGAATTATTTTATTTAATAGTACTCTAGTTAATTCATCTAGTTCTTTACTAATAGGAATTAAGTCTTCTTTGGATTTGTGTTTTTTATTTAGTTTTTGACCATGTACAAACTTTGATCTAATATCATAACCAGTTTTTATAATCTTGAAATTATTTAATTTTTCAGCAATGCTTCCTGCTAAATATAGTGTTGCTCGTTCAGTAACTTTATGTGAGATTTCACCATCTGAAGTAGTAAATAGAGCTTCATATATTGCTATGTAAAAAGTTATTTTTATTGGCAGATATGATTTACTACGGGCTAATTGAAGAAAAAGTATAGCTCTATCAATTCTATTTTGTGAATTATATATAATAGAATTGAAATCGCCCTCATCAATTTTATAATGGTCTTCAATATGTTTGGGAAGACCAGTTATTTCATTTTTTTTTAACTCAGTTTGACTTAACGTCTGAAGTCTATGAAAAATATTTTTAGCAGATTCTAAATCTGAAATGTTAAATAATGTCTCTAAATACTCTCCGCTTGCATTACTGTAAAGAATATTTCTGATTCTGGATAATGCCATTTTTCGCTGAGGAATATATGTATATAAATATTCTGTGTTAGCACTATTGTCCTTTATAAACCACAAACAAAGCATGAAATACTGTAATGCCTCTAATTTTTTTTCAGATAATCGATCTTCATTTAGAATATTTGTTTGGTTCAAAAAATAGCTGCTATCATTTGTGGAAATGAAATAAGGGTATTTTTCTAACATTGGAAACGCATTTGTTCCAACTCTTTCATAAAATGCTGGATAAAAAAACGATCTATGCAACAGGGTACGGTCTTTTGAAAGAATAAAATCATGAATGGAAAAATTCAAAACGGTTTCGTCAATTAAAAAATACCTGTGTCCACAAACTAGTCTAATTTCCATATTTGTTAAAATTAAAATTCCCCAAAAACAAACCCCAGCCTTTTCAGACCGGGGTTTGCATTATAAATGTTAGACAGAACCTATCCGCTGCAGCTCTCACAACCTTCAGGGTTATCTAGAGAGCACGCCATGTCTTGTGCCTTCTTCTCTGCTTCAGAAATAGTAAGTGCTGTGATTTGCACCTCTGCTTGCTTCTCTACAGTGAATTGGATTGCATTGGCTGCAGATTTCGTTCTTAAGTAGTACATACCTGTTTTCAAACCTTTTTTCCAAGCGTAGAAGTGCATAGAAGTAAGTTTACCGAAGTTTACATCCGTCATAAAGATGTTTAAGCTTTGGCTTTGGCAGATGTATGCGCCACGGTCAGCAGACATTTCAATCAAGGTTTTACCTTTAATTTCCCATGCTGTTTTGTATAGGTCTTTTAAGTTTTGAGGGATGTCGTTGATGTTTTGTACAGAACCGTTCATTTCGATTAGTCTGTTTTTCATCTTGTCGTTCCACAAGTTCAACTTAATTAAGTCTTTTAATAAGTGTTTGTTTACCACTACAAATTCACCAGACAATACTCTACGTGTGTAGATGTTTGATGTGTATGGCTCAAAACATTCGTTGTTACCAAGAATCTGAGACGTAGAAGCTGTAGGCATTGGCGCAACCAATAAGGAGTTACGTACACCGTGTTTCTTCACTTCGCGTTTCAACGCTTCCCAGTCATAACGACCAGATGTAGGCGTTACACCCCACATATCAAATTGGAAAATTCCTTTTGATACCGGAGAACCTTTAAATGTTTCGTACGGTCCAAGTTTCGCAGAAAGATCTTTAGACGCCGTCATGGCAGCGTAGTAAATCGTTTCGTGAATATCAATGTTTAACTGACGTGCTTCTTCCGATTCAAATGGCATACGCATCATAATAAATGCATCTGCTAAACCTTGTACACCCAATCCAATCGGACGGTGACGTTTGTTCGACTTCTCTGCTTCCGGAACAGGGTAGTAGTTGACATCGATAATCTTGTTCAAGTTTAATGTTGCTACATAGGTAACATCATATAACTTTTGGTGATTAAACTTACCGTCGATTACATATTTTGGAAGCGCAATAGAAGCAAGGTTACAAACCGCTACTTCGTCTGGTGCTGTATATTCTAAAATCTCTGTACATAAGTTTGAAGACTTAATCGTACCTAAATTTTTCTGATTTGATTTGCGGTTGGCAGCATCTTTGAATAACATGTACGGTGTACCTGTTTCAACTTGTGCTTCTAAAATTGCAAACCAAAGTTCTTGTGCTTTGATTGTTTTACGTGCACGACCTTCTTTCTCGTATTTTTCATACAAGGCTTCAAAGTCTTTACCGTAAACCTCTGCAAGACCTGGCGCTTCTTTCGGGCAGAATAAGGACCATTCGCCATTGTCTTCTACACGTTGCATGAACAAATCAGAAATCCACATAGCGTAGAACAAATCACGCGCACGCATTTCTTCTTTACCGTGGTTTTTTCTTAAGTCTAAGAATTCAAAGACATCTGCATGCCAAGGTTCAAGGTAGATAGCAAACGCCCCTTTACGTTTTCCGCCACCTTGATCTACATAACGTGCTGTATCATTAAATACACGCAACATTGGGATGATACCGTTAGAAGTACCGTTGGTGCCTTTAATGTAAGAACCTGTTGCACGAATATTGTGAATGCTTAGACCAATACCACCCGCAGATTGAGAGATCTTTGCACATTGTTTCAATGTTTCGTAAATACCGTCAATAGAATCGTCTTGAGTTGTTAGTAGGAAACAAGAAGATAATTGAGGCTTGGGAGTACCTGAGTTAAACAAGGTAGGCGTAGCGTGTGTGAACCAACGTTCAGACATTAAATTGTACGTCTCCAATGTTGCATCAAGGTCGCCTGCGTGAATACCACAAGACACACGCATAATCATGTGTTGCGGACGTTCAACAATTTTACCATCTACTTTTAATAGGTATGATTTTTCAAGTGTTTTAAAACCGAAATAATCATAGCCATAATCGCGATCGTAAATAATAGCTGAATCTAAGATAGAAGCATTCTTACGAATAAATTCATACACCTCGTTTGAGATCATAGACGCATTTTCACCCGTCTTAGGATCTATGTAGGTATACAAACGCTTCATGGTGTTTGCAAAGGACTTACTTGTTTTCTTATGTAAGTTAGAAACTGCAATTCTGGCTGCAAGCGTAGCGTAATCAGGGTGTTTGGTAGTCATCGAAGCAGCAGTTTCTGCAGCCAAGTGATCCAATTCTTCCGTCGTTACACCATCGTATAAGCCGTCAATCACGCGTTTCGCAACGGATGTTGGGTCAACATAGTTCATATCCAAACCGTAGCAAAGACGCTCGATGCGGGATGTGATTTTGTCAAATTTTACAGACTCGCGTCTGCCGTCTCGTTTTAGTACTAACATAAGAAAAAAGCTAAATTATTAAGTGTTGTTAATTGGGTATTGGTATTTATCATATTTTTAAAAGTCTTCATCCAGACTAAATTTTTGCGAATCTTTTTCAGACATAACGCCTGCTTTTTGATATTCAGAAACTCTTTTTTCAAAGAAGTTTGTTTTACCTTCCAACGAAATCATTTCCATGAAATCAAATGGGTTGGTAGCGTTGTATTGTTTTGGTGCACCTAAAGCAACGAGCAGTCTATCCGCTACAAACTCAATGTATTGTTGCATCAAACGTGCGTTCATCCCAATCAAATCAACCGGTAGAGAATCTGTAACAAATTCTTTTTCGATTTCAACCGCTTCCATGATAATTTCTATCACACGTTCAACCGGAAGCTTATTGTTAATATACTTAGTATACAGCAAACAAGCAAAATCGCAGTGCAATCCTTCGTCTCTAGAGATCAATTCATTGGAGAAACTTAAACCTGGCATCAAACCACGTTTTTTCAACCAGAAGATAGAGCAGAACGAGCCAGAGAAGAAAATGCCTTCTACAGCAGCAAAAGCAATGATATTTTCAATAAAAGAACCGTTGTCGATGAAACGAAGCGCCCAATCTGCTTTTTTCTTCACACAAGGAACCGTATCTATGGCATTAAATAGACGATCTTTTTCTTTCGAATCTTTAATATAGGTATCAATTAACAACGAATAGGTTTCAGAATGGATGTTTTCCATCATGATTTGAAATCCGTAAAAGCACTTAGCTTCAGGGATTTGAACCTTTTCAAGGAAGTTAACTGCTAAGTTTTCATTTACAATACCATCACTTGCAGCAAAGAATGCCAACACGTGAGAGATAAAGTGACGTTCACCATCGTTCAAGTTTGCCCAGTCGATTAAGTCTTGAGAAAGATCGATTTCTTCCGCAGTCCAGAAACTAGCTTCTTCTTGTTTATACATCGCCCAGATGTCGTCATGCTTAATAGGAAACAGTACGAATCTGTTCTTATTTTCTTTTAATAATGGCTCTTCTAGTAGACTCATAATAGCGTACGTTTGTATGTCATACAGTTTGTATAACATGTGTTAATCAAATAAAGTTTTTAAACAGCGTCTATAAGGCTGTATATGATTGTTGTAACATGTATTTGAACAGCATTTGCGAATTCTCAATTTATTAGTAACAGCCCGTGTTTACTAGTATTGTGGTAGATTTTACAAATGTAATAGATCAAAAAAGAATTACTTGACTAGCCCGATTGGCACTTTACAAAAATGCTAAAAATGGCACTGAAAACCAAAGTGGATGCAAATACTGTTTTCCACATTTCAGCCTGTAATAAAATCGAGAAAAAACAAGATTGGCTGGCATACAGATTGATACAAAAAAGTGAATATTTCACACTGCTTTTTTGGGTGATAGAGGCACTTTTTAGATGAGATGAAACTTTTCCACAGAATGCAACCTAGAATAAATTCGCACGAAGGGTTGGTTCTTTAATTGAGAACCCGTACATTTGCAGTCCTAATTATTAAAATTAAACCAAAAGAATCATGTACGCAATTGTAGAAATTGGAGGCAAGCAGTACAAAGTAGCAAAGGATCATTTTATCTATGTTTACAGATTGCAAGGAGCAGAAGGCTCGTCTGTAACGTTTGATAACGTTCTTTTACTCGCCGACAATAGCCAATTCCAGGTAGGCGCACCCACTGTAGCTGGTGCTAAAGTAACTGGTAAAATCCTTGAACATCTTAAAGATGATAAAGTAACTGCTTTCAAAAAGAAACGTAGAAAAGGATATAGAAAAACTGTCGGTTTCCGTCAGTCATTAACTAAAGTTTTGATCGAAAACATCGCTTAATAATTAAATACCATGGCACACAAAAAAGGGGTTGGTAGTTCAAGAAACGGTCGTGAATCACATAGCAAGCGTCTAGGCGTAAAATTATTTGGTGGACAAGTAGCAATTGCTGGTAACATTATTATCAGACAACGCGGAACGCAACATCATCCAGGAGAAAATGTAGGTATCGGAAAAGATCATACATTATTCGCTTTAACGGATGGTATCGTAACATTCAGAAAAGGTCGTATGGATCGTTCATTCGTATCTGTTCTTCCTCCTGCAGAAGCAAAAGCATAAGTAAGTTTTCTTACTGAAATGTATAAAATAAAGAACTCCTGTCTACGCAAGTAGATTGGAGTTCTTTTGCTGTTGTATGGTTTAGAATTTTATTGTCTGAATTAAGATTTACAGGATTACAGGCAGTTGGATTTTGTACCCATGTAAAAACAAAGTCTCACCAAGAGGTATTTTTTTAAAAGAATTTCATCAAGCAAACTAAGCCAAATTCATTCTTATTAATCCTTAAATCAATTTAATCTTGATTCAGACAATTTTCCTTTTTTACTAGTTCTCTACTTAAAACGTATAGCCTACAATATTAAACCTGCTTTATAGCGTATCTTTACTTTTGGGTCAAAATTTCCGACCACTGACCACTTATATAAAATGCATTCAATCGCTACCCCTTTATTAATTTTATTATTCCTGTTCTGCTCTGCCATCATCTGGTTTGCGGGAACGAAGATTTCGTTTGCAATAGATATTATTTCAAAACACTTTGGAATAGGAGAGGCAATGGGCGGAATTATTTTTTTAGCCATTGTTACCAATCTTCCTGAAATTGCCATTACCTGTGTGGCTGCTTATAACGGACACATGGAAATTGCAGCCAGTAATATCTTGGGAGGCATTGCCATACAAACGGTTGTACTTTCCGTAATTGATGTATTTGGTGTTGGAAAGTCTGCGCCACTAACATATAGAGCATCTTCTGTCGAATTAATTATTGAAGGTCTCATTTTAATTTTTATTCTGACGCTTGTATTGATGGGGAAATTCATCTCTCCCAATATAATGGCATTCCATATCACACCCATTGAAATATTGATTTTTGCAGTATGGTTGTTTGGCATTTTCATTCTTTCGAAAAAAGATACCTTACCCAGTTTTTTACATGCTGTAAAAGATGTGCAGGAAGAAAAACCAAAACAAGCAGTGGATAGCGATCAAGAAACGTCGGGTTCCGTAAAGCCATCCATCATTTGGTTTAGTATCTGTGCGGTGTTAACGCTTCTTGCAGGATGGATGTTGGAGGTGAGTGGCGAAGAACTTGCAGGAAGGTTTAATATGAGTGGAGTTATTTTTGGAGCTACAATTCTTGCCGCATCTACATCCTTACCTGAAATTTCTACAGGCATTGCTTCTGCAAAATTAAAAGATTATCGTATGGCTATGAGCGATATTTTTGGTGGGAATGCATTTTTACCTTGCCTATTTTTATTAGGCTCTATCATAAGCGGGAAAGCTTTGATATCAAATCTTCAGCCTACGGATATGTTCTTAACGGGTTTGGGTATTTTACTCACAAGTATTTACATGATTGGTTTAATTTTTAGAAGAAAAACACAATTCGCCAGAATGGGCGTAGACTCTATTGCCGTTATTCTCGTATACATATTGGGAATTGTTGGCTTGGTGTATTTGGGTTAACCGTTTGATGGTATTGAAATAATTTGATTGATTTAATACAGAAATATATGATACGTATTATTTATTGTGTGCTACTCATGCATATATGGATTATAGAATCTAGTGCATCTGTCTATTACGTAAATCCAAGTAACGGTGGTTCAAATTCAAATTTAGGTTTGAATGGTTCGCCTTGGGCGACCATTCAAAAGGCAGCATCAACAGTTGAAGCAGGAGATACCGTGTATGTACAAGCAGGCACCTATACAGAAAAAATAACATTCGCCAACTCAGGTACAAGCGATGCATTAATTACTTTTATTGGTGTAGGAGCAGTAACGATACAAGAGCCGACAAATACATCCGTATGGTCTGGTACATTAAACCTCATTGCAAAAAGCTATATACGCATTCGAAATTTTTCCATTCAAAACGCTTATTGGTTTGGTATTTATGTTGAAGCCTGCGATCATATTTATTTAGAAAACAATAAAACCTTTAATACTGGGGCGTCGGGCATTAGTGTATGGAATTCATCGAATATCTTTGCTGCACACAATACTGTCCGAAAGGCTTGTTACCAAAGTCTTTCAACGGGTTCGCAAGAATGCATTACATTTTCTGGGGTATCTAATTTTGAAATTCATCACAACGAAGTCTTTGAAAGTGGCGGCTCTACAAATGGAGGTGAAGGCATTGATACAAAAGAAGCGTGCTCATTCGGAAAAGTTTATAATAACGTTGTGCATGATTTGGATCGCTTAGGGATTTATGCAGACAGTTGGGATAAAGAGTTGCATGATATTGAAATCTATAACAATCGTGTATTTAATTGTTCGGATGGTATTGTTATCTCCTCTGAAAATGGGGGTACTGCCAGCGCAATTAATATCTACAACAATATAACATATAACAATGATAATTTTGGAATCGTTGTTTCAAATTATGATTTGGATGGCCCTCGAAACGATATTCGTATTATGAACAACACCGTTTATAACAATGGATTTGGAGATGCGAATACGGCTTGGGGCGGAGGGATTATTGTCTACTCTACTAACGTTTCCAACATTTCAATCTTTAACAATATAGTCGCTTCAAATGATGCGATGCAAATATCAGACAAGTCGGGTGTGTCGAGCGTATCTGTTGACCATAATTTAATTCATGGATATAAAGGTCTCAATTGGACAAATGAAGTGAAGGGTATAAATGGTATTGAAGGTAATCCACTATTTGTAGATGTGGATGGTGTAGATAATATTGCCAATAATGTCGATGACAATCTGAATGTAGCCTTAGCGAGCCCTGCTATTAATGCAGGTGTTAATACCGATGCGCCCATATTCGACTTTGATGATTATAAAAGACCTGCTGAAGGTGTTGTGGATATGGGTGCCTATGAATCCAATAGTATTCCTTTGGCAATTGTAAAAAACAAAACAACCTTACCAACAGAGGAATTGGTTCAACTATATCCCAATCCCAATAATGGAGATTTTAAGTTGAAGTTAAATAGCCCCTTGGAGGCAATTGATATATTTGATTTAAACGGGAATAGAATTCAACAATATAGTAATGTGAATGTTGGAATAATAACTGTTTCCATCCATTCATCTGGCTTGTATTTAATTCGTGTTAACTCTGAATGCGGAAGTCAAACGCTTCGGATTGTTGTAAATTGATTTATTTACTCGTTCAATTCAAAATTCGTAGGGAATTCTTTACCGTAATACAATCCAATCCCTTGAGCCTGTAACGCCTTCGTTTGGTAGGCTACCACTTCATCGTCTGCTTGTCGATTGATAACTTTAAGTATAATAATGTATTGAATGTTATCCGGAAATTTTTCTGCCATACGTAAATAAATATCCAAATCATGTTGTGTATTATCACCCACGAGTATAAATTTATTCGTTGGGAAAAATCGAATGAGTTGGTTTAAGGTTGTTAATTTATGCAGTTCTTTTATAGGATATTTTTTACCAAGCAACACATCGCGTAGTTTGCGCATTTCCTTTAAGAATAAAGGTCCTTTGGGGAAGTTGTTGTGTTTTAAAAAACGAGATATAAGTGGGTATAAATTTTGCTCGCTGTTTGATAGATACATCGGGGCTACTCCTTTATTACAGAGATCATGAATCAATTTCATAGTAGGCTCTACTGCTATGCGTTTTTCCATAGCAGTAAACATGAGCGTAAGAAATTTACTGAACGAATTTGAAATGTACGAGTGAATAACTGTATCATCGATGTCGCTAATTAATATCGTATTCGAATGGAATGTATGAATTTCTAAATCATATAATTCCTTTAAGAATATTACCGACACACCGGCAACACGAATGTCTATGATGTTTTGCTGTCCAATAACTAAATCTGTCGTAACATAAAAAGATCCTTTAATATCTGTTGTAGTGATTACTTCTCCCGTATTGAAAATGATTTCAATAGGTTGTTCTGCAACAAATCGGGTGCGGTATAAAGAGAATAAAGTGAAAAATGTTTTAAATGAACTGAAGCCTGTAAAACTTAAATCTTTAATAAAGGAATGTGTGATGTGGCCAAATACCATCACTTTTTCTCCATTAGAGAGTGCGTATAAGCTTAGTAATATGGGTTGTCTTTGACTCAAGGTATTAAAATGGTTATAGCGGAAGGTAGGATTTCGATTTTCAAATAATCAACTTCTCCGATATATTCTCCATCGATTTGAAAATCTATTTTTTGATCGATAAATATTTCTGCAGTGCGACAACTAATCACGTCTTCAAACATGTGATTGTCTATATGAATATTGAATTTTGTAAGACCCGCTTTAATTGCATCGATCCAACTCAATTCGGCTATGTTGCGTATTTCAAATTTACCATCGTGCACAGAACCTTCGGTAATCTTAATGCCTGTACCATACATATTGGCATTCGCAAACGTAAGCATGTAGCCTTGCTGATCAATTGCATCAGCATCTGTTTTTATTGTGTAATGCAAAAGCGGCGTTTCTTTTACGGCTTGTGCAATGTGTTTTGCGTAACCGAGCATTCCACTGTCTCCAGCTGCACCATATTCTTTAACCATTTTAGCATTGATACCAATGTCTGCTAAATGCACACAAATATGTGTATCGTTTATGCGCAACATATCGAACGGCATCGGCCTTAACTTGGCAAATACATACTCAACCAAGTCATCCTCATTCGTGGGGATACTTAAAGAAATTGCTAATCCATTTGCAGAACCCAAAGGCAACAATAGTATAGGAATATTTTTGCCCAATAGATTCCTGGCTACTAATTGTATGGTGCCATCTCCGCCGCCTGCTGCAACCATATCTGGCTTATATAGCTCCAACTCATCCCGAATTAGTTTGTCGTCGCCCTTGCCTGTCGTATACAGTATGCTCGTAGAAATATGTTTCTGCGCAGCTACTTCTATTATACGTGCAAGGGTTGCTCTGCCGTTTCCAGCACCTGAATTGGGATTGATGACAAATAATATTCTCATATAGTTGTTGGACCTATACTAATATAAAAAAAAGGAGTGAAGAATGCTATGGGATGGGTATAAGGTGTAACGTTTTGTGTTTTAAGTGTAAATGTGTGAATATAGAAACTTGGTTTGAAAGCAGATGAAAACGAGTGGTCAGTGAAAAAGTGGTCAGTGATCAGAATAAAAGTGTGGATTCAGACACTGAAAACAAATATTTTGTAATGAATCGGAATGTATTTTTTAAATCAAGACTTCATTCGTGGTTCGTATGCTATTCTGCATTTAAGAGATGTCCGTTTAGCCTAACAAACGCTGAATGCCACCTAAGATGGTTTCAAACATGGCGGGTATTGTGCTTGGATATAAGATGCCAATAAAAGCAATACCTACAACTGCTCCGTAAAAGTGTGCAGAGTGGTTGATGTGATCTCTATTTTGTTTATCCATATAATAGGAATAGGCCAAATACAATATCCCAAATACAAATGCAGGCATTGGTATAAAGTAAATAAATATCAGATTAATGGGATGTAACAAAATAGATGCAAAAATTACTGCCGAGACAGCGCCCGATGCACCTAAGGATGCATAGTTGGAATTGTTTTTATATTTCAGATACGTTGGAATGTCTGAAATAACAATTGCCGCTAAGTACATAATAATGTACAAGCTAGTCCCCAGCCATGCTTCAACGATGTAACCAAAGAAGTATAGGGAAATCATATTGAAAATTAAATGCTTGTAGTCCGCATGAATAAAGCCAGAAGTAAGAAATCTGTAATATTCATTTTTACGTTCCACCCAATAAGGTGTTAGTATTAATTTATTCATTACCGTCGGATTGTTTATTGCTATATAGCTAATAACACAATTAATGATAATAATGATCAGTGTAATGGAGAACAATTGCATTTGCATAATAAAAGGTGTTTTGGGCTGCTTATTGTTCTCGGCCTATCAGTGTAAGTAAGTAATCTTTTAAGTAATGCTTGCGAAAAAGCGAGCCTTTAACTTTGTTTAAAGACGTAATCGCATCTTCAAAATAGAACTGAATGCGATGTTCTGTTTCTTCTTTAATTTCTAATTGATTGTAAATAGCAGTTACACCTTCAATCTTCGCTTTGTCCGAAATAGTTTTATCTGTAAGTAGACTTTCTAATTCTTTTTTTGTTTTGCCTGTTGCTTTTTCTAAAGCACGAATGAGTAAATACGTTTTTTTATTTGCAAGAATATCGCCGCCAACTTGTTTGCCAAATGTTGCTGCATCGCCATATACATCTAATAAATCATCTTTTAGTTGAAATCCAATACCAGCAGCAATACCTACATTTCGCAAATTGGTGCAACATTTTGCATCTGCGTCTCCTATTATTCCGCCAAGTTCCATACTGAAACCCAATAATACAGCAGTCTTCAAACGAATCATATTGATGTATGCATCGACAGAAATAGTTGAAAGCGATTCAAAATTCATATCGTATTGTTGTCCTTCACATACACCTGCTGCTGTTTCATTAAAGCGCTCCAATACATTTTTAAGATGCTTTTTATCTACACTAAGGAATTGTTTGTATGCTTCTACCAACATAACATCTCCTGAAAGAATTGCAATATTGGTGTTCCATTTTTCATGTACCGTTGCTTTACCTCTGCGAAGCGGAGCATTGTCCATGATGTCATCATGCATCAATGTGAAATTGTGAAATACTTCAACGGCAATTGCAGCATTCATATGTTGCTTGCAATCTTCATTGAAAATATAGCTAGAGAGCAAGGTTAGGAGTGGGCGTGTGCGCTTGCCTCCTAACTCCATGATGTAGCGAATGGGTTCGTATAATTCTATAGGTTCTTTTCCAAATTCAGCTTTTGATATCGCTTTTGTAATGTCTTTGGAAACTTGCTCTGTAGTCAGTAACATAGTATTTTAATTAATGCAATATTCAGAAACAGGGATGCGTGTATAAATCAATTATTGTTGCAAGAGCACAGATGTATTGATTTATCTTTTTGGCGATTGTGAACTATCACCGAAATCTAATGCGTCTCTATCTATATTTTTATTCGCAGGTCTATTTCCGTCCTTATTTCCGTCCTTATTTTTTACTAATTCTAAATCTATTGTTCTACGTTCTAAGTTTGTTGATTTAACAATTACTTGAACGGTATCGCCTAAGGTAATCATGCGCTTATTTTTCTTGCCAACGATTCTGTAGTTTTCCATATCTACTTCATAGAAGTCATCGTCTAAGTCTGCTAGTCGCACCATACCTTCGCATTTGGTGGATACGATTTCTACAAACATACCAAACTCAGTTACGCCAGAAACAACACCTTCAAATTCAACGCCTATGCTGCCTTGCATAAACTCAACTTGTTTGAATTTAATCGAACTACGTTCAGCTTCTGCAGCTAATTTTTCTTGTGCAGATGAATGTTCGCATGCATCAATGTAATAATCCTTGTCTGCAGATTTGCCTCCGTCTAAATAGTGTTGCAATAAACGATGCGCCATAACATCTGGGTATCTACGAATAGGAGAGGTGAAGTGCGAGTAATGTTTGAATGCCAAGCCAAAGTGCATGTCTGGTTGTATGCTGTAAATTGCTTTAGACATGGTACGTATCGCCAAACTTTGCAATACGTTTTGTTCTGGTTTGCCTTCTACTTCATCACTTAGTTTATTCAATTCTTTTGCAATGTTATCTTCGTCATCTAATATCACTGTATGACCAAAACGTTTTGCAAAATTAGAAAGTGTCGCAAGCTTCTCTGGGTTTGGTGCATCGTGTGTACGATAGACCATGGTATTTTTTTCTTTCCCTTTCAGATTGAAAACAAACTCCGCCACTTTTTTGTTTGCCAACAACATAAATTCTTCAATCAATTTATGCGCGTCTTTACGAACTTTAGGAACAACAGCTAATGGTTTTCCTTTTTCATCCAATTTGAATTTTACTTCAATGGTTTCAAAACTGATTGCGCCGTCTTTAAAGCGTTGCGCACGCATTTTTTTCGCAAGGGTATTTAGTATCGTTAATTCTTTTACTAAACTTCCTTCTTGCGTTTCTATTTCTTCTTGTGCTTGTTCGTAGCTAAATCTATGGTTGGAATGTATAATCGTTCTGCCAAACCACTCTGTATATATTTTACCTGTCGAATCCATTTCAAAGATTGCTGAAAACGTAAGTTTGTCTTCGTTAGGTCTAAGTGAACACAACTCGTTGGACAAGCGCTCTGGAAGCATTGGTACGCAACGATCTACTAAGTATACAGATGTTGCTCTGCGGTATGCTTCTTTATCTAAGATGTCGCCTGGATGTACGTAATGCGAAACATCGGCAATGTGAATTCCGATTTCCCAATTGCCATTTTCTAAATATTTAAAAGAAATAGCATCATCAAAATCTTTCGCATCTTCCGGATCTATGGTGAATGTTAAGGTATCGCGCATATCTCTGCGCTTCTTAATTTCAGCTTCGGTTATATCTTCTTTTATTTCTTGTGCTGCTTGAATTACTTGAGTAGGGAATTCGTAGGGCAAACCAAATTCTGCAAGTATGGCATGCATCTCGGTTTCATTCTCGCCAGCCATACCAAGCACTTCTGTAACTTTACCTGTAGGGCTTTTTTCTTCACGAGAACCCCATTCAACAATATCTACCAATACTTTTTCACCTGTCTTAGCACCCATGATGCTTTCTCTCGGAATGAAAATATCAACGTGCATTTTTCGTCCATCAGGAATTACGAATGCATGTCGTGCGGATACTTCAATGCGACCAACAAACGAGGTACGCTTGCGTTCAAGAATTTGCACTACTTCGCCTTCTGCACTTTTGGTACCTCTGCTACCGCTGCCACTGCGTTTGAATACAGATACACGCACAATGTCGCCATCTAGGGCAGATCCCATTTTGTTGCTGCTGATCCAGATGTCGCTTTTGTCTCCATCTCCTTGCGGTATAACATACCCAAATCGTGGATTTACAAAATCTACACGTCCTGTAATTAAGTCATCCGTTGATGCGGAGAAACTATACAAGGCAGATTTATCTCTTGAGATTGCTCCTTCTATGACCAATTCTTCCAATAAATCTTTTAAAGATTTCTTGTCTTTATCTCGAACGAGATGCAGTTTTTTGATTAATTCTTTATAGCTGAAAGGATTCTTTCTGCTATTGTTAAAAAATTTAATAATTTTTGATTTAAGGCTTTCTCCGCCTTTGTTTTCGCTTTGTTCTGTGTGTTTATTTCTCATGAAAAAGATTAGACTTTTTTCTTTCGTTTTGTTTGGGCTCGAATAATATCTTCGAGATTTTCTTTTGGTATGGAATGAATAAGTCGTTTAGTATATTCGGTTTGTGGATTTTTGTAGATGTCTTCTGCAAAACCCATTTCTTCAATTTTACCTTTATTCATTACAATGATTCTGTCCGACATAAACTTAACGACGGATAAATCATGTGATATAAAGATATAAGTAAAATTGAACTCTTCTTTTAATTCGTTCAATAAATTTAACACTTGTGCTTGAACGGACACGTCAAGTGCTGATACGGATTCATCGCAAATAATGAATTTTGGGTTTAATGCGAGTGCGCGCGCAATGCAAATACGTTGGCGCTGGCCACCCGAAAACTCATGGGGATAGCGATTGAATTGTTTACTATTTAGGTTTACACGTTCCAATAACTCAATCGCACGTATTTTTCGTGCATAATCCGAGTCTAATATATTGTGAATGCGCATAGGTTCAATAATTGTTTCACCTATTGTCATTCGTGGGTTTAAGGAAGAATACGGATCTTGGAAAATAATTTGTATGTCTTTTCGAAGTTCACGCAGCTGATTTGTTTTTAGAGCTAAAATGTCGATTCCCTCAAACTCAATAGATCCGTCTGTAGGGTCAATCAATCGAAGAATACTTCTACCTAAGGTCGTTTTACCACAACCCGATTCTCCTACCAAGCCAATTGTTTCACCAGGATACACATCAAAGCTTACATCGTCAACCGCCTTTACGTGATCTACGGTTTTATTGAAGATGCCTTTTTTGATTGGAAACCATAACTTCAGATTTCTGATTTTTAAAATAGGCTCTAATTTACATAAGGCTTGATTGCGTTCATCGATATCTTCATCCGAAACATAATTAAATAATATGGCTTCACCGATGGATGAGAATTTACGTTCCTTTTCTTGAAATTTCCCTTCCGCATCCATTTCCATAAAGTCGGATACTACAGGCAGTACTTTCAAACGAATATCCAATTTGGGTCTACACGCTAAAAGTCCTTTTGTATAGGGGTGTTTGGGATTGTTAAATATTTCGAATACCGTACCTTGTTCAACAATTTTGCCTTGATACATGACAATTACTTTATCCGCAATCTCTGCAACTACGCCCAAATCATGGGTTATAAAGAGAATGCCCATATTGTTTTCATCACGCAATTGCTGCATCAACTCTAAGATTCGCGCTTGTACCGTAACATCTAAGGCTGTAGTGGGCTCATCTGCAATCAATATAGAAGGATTGCAAGACATTGCCATTGCAATCATTACCCGCTGTTTTTGTCCACCCGATATTTGATGTGGATATGAATTGAAAATTGCTTCTGGTCGAGGCAATTCAACTTTCTCAAATAAGGCTATAGTTCTTTTCTTCGCTTCTTTTCTAGAAACTTTTTGGTGTAATTGAATGGCTTCCATTACTTGATCCCCGCAAGTATACACAGGGTTTAAGGAAGTCATTGGCTCTTGAAAAATCATGGAAATAGAATTTCCACGTTCAGTCTGCATTTCTTCACTACCTAGCTGAACGAGGTCAATGATGCCTTTTTGAGGATGATTAAATTCAATTGTTCCATGTGCAATTTTCCCAGGCGGATTGGGAATAAGCTTCATGAGAGATAATGCAGTAACGGATTTACCAGAACCTGATTCGCCTACAATGCCAATTGTTTCTCCTCTTTTTAAGGTAAAGCTCACATTATCAACAGCCTTAACTACTCCACGTTCTGTGCGAAAATGGGTGCTGAGATTGCTTACTTTTAATAAGAATTCTTCTTCCTTGTTATCAACCGATTGCTGCATTCGTGCTTCTCTTCAAAAACGATTATATGGTAATTTATTCTAAAATTGGCACAATGCAAATTGTTGAATAAAACGCTCTTTCTTTAAACGATTTTTTTATAAAAAGGTTTAACCCAAAAGATTGAATAAAACCATGAAATACAACTAACTGTGTAAAATCCCTTTTAGGCCTAATTGTGGAATTTGCACTAGATTTTGTTCAATTATTGTCTCGGGTACAAATATAAACTTTTTGTCATATATCTGTTTACCAATAAAATAACTAATCCAATATTCATTGTTTAAATGAAAAACAGATGGGTCAATCAATTCTATTTTCATGAAATTATTTGCCTCTACAATGGGGAATACATGTCGTAATACGGATGTTTCTTGCGGAAAACCATCTTTTATGCCGTATCCGCGGGAACGTACAAATACATTATCAATTGGGAAATCATTGCTATTAATGATGTACACATTCCAGGATACATTGTCCGAAACCTCTTGTGCTACGGCAATATATACACCTTCTACGTTAAGGAAAGGAATATCTTTTTTCATTCGATTTATTATTGGATGCGCATGTATTCTTAATGGATTATCAGCTGTTCATGCTTTTTCCGTGGTTGTATTTTTTCTACCAACCACCTACTAGTTTATTAAAATTATGAATGGTTTTTTAAAATTACGAGCACCCAGGACATTTTGTTATTATTTTTCGATGTGGGTGTAAATTTCTATTAACTACTTACTAAATTCTTTATACGACATTTTTTATATGATACTTAGAATAAACTGAACCCTTACTGCTAGTTAGTACGTTGTTATAGAAGTCTCAATGGTAATTTCAAACAGATCAACCAGATGTTTTACGAGTATTCGTTTTACATCCTCCATTGGAATGGAACGATTTAGTTCTGCAGCCATGGACGTAACTGCTTTATCATCAATTCCACAGGGGATGATATTTTTGAAGTAATGCAAATCAGGATTCACATTGAGCGCAAAACCATGCATGGTAACCCATCTGCTTGCTTTTACACCCATGGCGCATATTTTTCGGGCTTTTTTAATATCTTCAAAGCCAATCCAAACACCTGTAAGACCATCTATTCGTCCTGCAGGCAGATTAAATTCTGCTAATGTGCGGATAATTGCTTCTTCTAAATAGCGTAAATATTTATGAATGTCTGTGAAATAGCTATCTAAATCCAAAATAGGATAGCCTACTAATTGTCCGGGTCCGTGATAGGTGATATCACCTCCTCTATTAATTTCAAAATATTGAGCTTCAGCTTGTTTGAGCTCAGTTTCATTGATTAATAAATTTTCACGTTTACCACTTTTTCCCAAGGTGTAAACATGTGGATGTTCGCATAACAATAGATATCCTGAGGGCGCAATTTGATCGTCTTCAGGCAAATCTCTTAGTGCCAATTTCTTTTCTATAATTGAATTGAAAAGTTTTGTTTGATAGTCCCAGGTTTGCTGATAATCGACTATACCCAAATCTTCAATTAGTATATTTTTGTTTGTATTTTTATACATTGATCCACATTCAATACATAAAGATACAATTTTTTTATGGAGCATATACTAAAAGGCAAGGCAGGAGAGGATAAAGCATGTTTGTTTTTAATGGAACAGGGCTATGAAATATTGGAACGAAACTATCGATCTGGAAGAGGCGAAATTGATATTATAACAAAAACTTCAACATGCATCTGTTTTGTGGAGGTGAAATATCGCAAGCATAATAAATTCGGGTTCCCGGAAGTGTTTGTAACCGACAAGAAAATGCAAAAGATTATGCAGACAGCAGAGGCGTATGTTGTTGAGCATAATTGGAATGGGCGTATTCGGTTTGATGTAATTGCAATTACAGGAACAGAAAATCCTGTCCATATAATGGATGTAACTTAGACAAAGGTTTAAATAAATTGTATGTTGAATACTCACTTTTTTGAATTCAACGTGCTATTTCTTTGGTTTAAAAACTGCTTTCTATATCTTGCAACTATATTTTAATTTACAATGAGCACGTTATATCCATTACGATTTAAAACCATTTTCAAAGATAAAATTTGGGGTGGTTCTAAAATTAAGACTGTTTTAGGAAAAGATTTTTCACCGCTTCCCAATTGTGGTGAAACATGGGAGCTATCTGCTGTTTCGGAAGAGTCTTCCATTATTGAAAATGGTATTTTTGAAGGAGAGGATTTGAGTAAGCTGGTTAAAGAGCATGGCGCTGCTTTAATGGGAGAAAAAAATTACAAACGTTTTGGGAATGAA
Organism: uncultured Cytophaga sp.; assembly: GCF_937863595.1. Taxonomy (GTDB): domain Bacteria; phylum Bacteroidota; class Bacteroidia; order Cytophagales; family Cytophagaceae; genus Cytophaga. Next base: position 6,280 of record NZ_CALMGQ010000183.1, on the reverse strand, counting down.
TTTCCACTACTTATAAAGTTTATTGATGCGAATGCAGATTTAAGTATTCAGGTGCATCCCGATGATGCTATTGCTTCAGAAAGACATAATTGTGCTGGTAAAACAGAAATGTGGTATATTCTTGCAGCTGATGAAGCAGCACGATTGAATGTTGGTTTTAATAGAGAAACGAATAAAGAAGAGTATCTAGATTACTTAAATAAAGGTAAAATTTTAGATTTGTTGCATTACGAAACGGTTGCAGCAGGCGATGTGTTTTATTTACCCGCAGGTAGAATTCATTATATTGGAAGAGGGATTTTATTGGCTGAAATACAACAAACATCAGATATTACGTATCGCATTTATGATTTTGATCGAAAAGATGCGAAAGGAAATAAACGTGAATTGAACACAGATTTAGCTTTAGCTGCACTCGATTTTAGTTTTGAAGAGGAATACAAAACGAAATACGAAGCGGAAGAAAATATTCCTGTCAACTTAGTTGATTCCAAGTATTTCACGACAGACTTATTTGTTTTAACAGATGAAATTGAATTGGATTATTCGGAAACAGATATGTTCCGCATTTTTATTGTAGTGGAAGGAGATGTTATGATGACGACAAATAATAATACCTCTGAATTGCTAACCTTTGGGGATGTTGTGCTAATACCTGCTTCTGTAAAAGAATTATTATTTTCTCCTTTAGGGGAAGTGAAATTATTAGAAGTATATATTCCTTAATAGGTATAATAAATAATAGATTATTTCAATTGTAAAAAGTCCTAGCTAATTGTATTTAGCTAGGACTTTTTTTTAGATCTTGAAGTCTATTTTATAAGGCTATTCTACCATGTTCCCCTTCATCATATTCTTTGCCAGTAACAAATGCTTTAACCATGTTAAATGCAATGTTAATTTTGCTTGAAGAATTATCCCAATAACTGGCTTCAGTAGGAGTAACTTTAATTAATAATACTTCTGGATCATCTATACCTAATGGAAACCAAACTTTCATCATTGGGTTCCATAGTTCTTTCATTTTTCCATAATCGTAAGACAGCCTTGCAGTGCCGTTTACCATTAAATACATATTTTTTGATTCACTCATCATTACCAATGAGATATTCATATTTTGTTCAATTTCATCTACTTTCGGAGATGACATTTTAGCAAAAAACCACATGGTGCCATCTCCTTCAATTTTTGTAATACCCATTGGTCTACCAGAAAGATGTTCGGTATATTTTTCAATCGTAATGAGCATGCATGTATTCACTTCCTTTACAAGTTCTACTAATTTGTTTACTTGTTTTGCTGGAGTGTTTTTCATAGCTGTATTATTTAGTCTATGCAAATATCCATTTGTTACAGCAATTCGTTTTACATGATTCTGGCGAATGATTGTAAAAAAGTATGTTCTGCATAATAATTATGCACATTGAATTCGAAAAATATAAAAAAAGGTTTCGTAAATAATTTACGAAACCTTTTTTGTGTTACACCGCTGTTGTTTGCTGTTGGATTGCTTTTTGTGCTTCCTTTTGTCTTTTTATTTCGCGTTGCAACGCTCTTGCTGTTTGAGAAGAATCGCCTGGCATCCAGCCTGGAGGGCCAAATGCATACATGAATTTATGTCCCCAATTTGGAGTGCTTTTCATATCGTTCCAGATGTCTCTGTATTCGTGACCTAAAATAACCAAGGGATTGTAAGACTTTGGAGGATGCACTACGCCAAATTTGATTTCGATGTTTTTGTCATCCAATATTTCATGCGTACCAAATATTTTATCAAAAATATTTAAATAACCACCGTGATTTTTGTCCATGTATTCAACGTTTTGCGCATGGTGTACTTGATGTTGTTTGTGCGTATTCATGAACTTTTCAAAGAAACCCAAGTAGGGCATAAACTTGGTGTGTAATTGAAATTGCCATAAAGATTGAATGGATAAGCAAATCATTACCATAACCGGACTAAATCCAATTGCAGGCAACCACAACCAGAAGATCGGTTTGTAAATTAATGTTACCCAGCCGTTACGAATACCAGAGCCTAAATTGAAATTATCAGAAGAATGGTGCACAATATGCGCTGCCCATAAGCAACGGATAGTATGACTCAAACGATGGTACCAATAGTAGTTAAAATCATCACATACTTGACAAATAAGGAATATATACCAAGCCATTCCAAAAGAACTCCAACCAAAAAGATTGACAGATGCGGGATGGAAAAAATCATTCGCTACACCGTTAATGGGGGTATTAAAGAGATTGTATACGCCAATGAAAGCAGCAAAGGATAGAATCTTGGCAAATACCGCAACTACAACTGATCCGGCTCCCATTGAAACACTTGCACCAAAATCTTTCCATTGGTATAGTTCGGGATCATATTTTAAGCTTAAAACAATTTCTAATCCGATTAATAATACAAATGCTACAACACCATATGCTGCTATTGGATCATCGAATTTATAATCACCTTGAAGTTGGTGAAGGGCATCTACTATTGATTGAAACATGTTATGCGTAATTTTTAATTTATGTGCAATTTACTAAAAATGAGCAAAAATGTCCATGAAAAGTGAAATTTTGAGGTTGGGTTATTTATCTTATGTTAAAAAATGAATAAATAATACAAAATAATGAATATAAGTATGCTGTTGAATAATTAAATATTCGTAACTATACGATAGATTTTAACCATATTTTAAACACTTCAACCAAAAAACTTTTAAAATGAGAAATTCAATTCTTTCAATGTTACTTTTATTAGGTGTTCTTTCGCTGAGCAGCTGCAAAAAGCAAGAAATAGATCCTGCTCCTGAAAATAATAACAAACCTGTTTTTTATTGTGAGACAAAAAGTGCACTTGAGATCCAAACAGAAGACTTAGTAGAAGACTGCTATGTATTTGGCTATAATGGCGGTAATTCAGCCAATTTTGGCTCATCGCGCAATCTTCAAGTTGGAAGCTGGAGAGGAGTTGAGGATATTTATGGAATGTACTATGATAACATTATCTATTTAAAATTCGATTATGCGCAACTTCCCGCATCAGCTGTTATTGACAGAGCATTTATTACACTTTATGTAGATACATTCCGATACAATTCAATGCCTAAATATGTAACATACGGACATGATATTGAGGATGATACAAAAAAGATACAAGTTAGCAACGTAACAGGTGATTGGTCTGAATCAACATTGAATTATTTTAATCAGCCTTCTTCAAGTGCTGTATCAGCTACAATGACAGCTGTTACAAAAAATAAATTTGAAACATATAGTTTTGATGTAACAGAAATATTGAAGGAGCAATTAGCTTCAGGGAATAAAGGTTTTAAAATTGATATGCTAAATTTCTCAAGACATAATTTATTGAGGTTTGCATCATCTGAAAATGCATATCCATCTTTATGTCCTAAAATTACAATACTATACTAAAATCGAAAATGCTTTTTACGAACATAAAAATCGACTAAAAGTCAAATTTTTTATGTTCGTAAAAAGCATTTTTAATTCACTTTTTTATTTTTAAATGTAAGTATGCGTTCATACGCTTCGTTGATTCTGCTTTCTGGAATTTCGCCTGATAGAACTAATTTCTTAATAATAGCATGTATTTCAGATGCTTTCATTCTATCTGTCACACTTACATTGTTGCCAAAAACCAAAACATCTACTCCCGCTAAGATGGAAAGCTTTATAGCGTTTTCTTGTCCATAGTTTTTGCTGATTGCATACATTTGCATGTCATCTGAAAAAACTACGCCATCAAATCCCAACATGGTTCTTAATATATCTGTTACCATAATTTTAGATAAGGTGCCCGGCAATTTCGACGCATCTAAATGTTCGTTGATGATATGAGCAGTCATTACCGCATCGATATATCCGGAATCAATTAATGTTTTGTATGGAAGTAATTCAATGATGTTCCATTGATTGGTTACATCTACAATGCCTAGATGAGAATCAGAAGAAGAGCTGCCGTGACCTGGAAAATGCTTTACAATTGTTTTAACCCCATATGCGTGATGTGTCTGAATGCTTGCTGCTGCTTGTGTCGCAACAATTGCAGGGTCGGCAGAATAGCTTCTACCTACTTTTGCAATGATGGGATTGTTTGAATTTGTTGCTAAATCCAAACATGGAGCATAATTTAAATTGATGCCCAAGTTTTGTAATTGTTTTGCAAGTGCTGTAGTAAAATAAATAGTTGTATCGATATTGTTGAGCTTGCCTAAAAACTCTGCAGATGGCATGGATACAAAACCATATTTTTCTTTTAAACGGTGTACTTTACCACCTTCTTCGTCAATACTTATGAACAGTGGGGTAGGTGCATTGTTCTGTAAATCACTAATAAGCTTTTTTAATGTTTCCGCAGAATTTGAATTGGCTATATTTTTTTCAAATAAAATAATACCACCCATTTTGCCACTTTTGATTTCAGCAATTAATGAATCATTCGAAGGTAAACTTTTACGATCATTGATGCCAATCATAATCATTTGCCCAATTTTTTCATCTAAGCTTTTACCTATATAAAGAGGTTTCTTAACTTTTTCAATAGGGGCTTTTTTCTCTACCGCTGCAACTACAGTCAAGGGTTTGTCTTGCGTAACAACAGGTTGTTTTTTGCAGGAAATGAAAACCGAAAACAATAAAATGGAAAGGATTAGAATGGTGTTTTTCATAGTATAGATAGTTAAAAAAGAAACGTCAGGTATTCTTTACCTGACGTTTCTAAATTTGAACGAATGCGTATTATTTATTCTTTTTGTAGAAATTAATCAAGCCATTTGTAGAACTATCATGATTTGTAACGGGCGTAGCATCCTTCAATTCAGGAAGAATTGCGTTCGCTAATTGCTTACCCAATTCAACACCCCATTGGTCGAAGGCATTGATATTCCAAATTACACTTTGCGTATAAATCTTATGTTCGTACATCGCTATTAGCGAGCCTAAGGTAAAGGGCGTTAACTTTTTAAAGAAGATTGAGTTTGTAGGTCTGTTGCCTTCAAATACTTTATGATTTACTAATGCTGCAACATCTTCAGCAGATAAACCTGCTTTTTCTAATTCTACTTTTACTTCTGCAGCAGTTTTACCTTTCATTAAAGCTTCTGTTTGTGCAAAGAAATTAGCAAGCAATTTAGGATGATGATCGCCAATTGGGTTTTGACTTACAACTGGTGCTAAGAAATCGCACGGGATTAATTTTGTTCCTTGGTGAATCAATTGATAAAAGGCATGCTGTCCGTTTGTACCAGGCTCACCCCAAATAATTGGTCCTGTTTGGTAATTCACATCCGTACCATCTTTTGTTACATGTTTGCCATTACTTTCCATATCTCCTTGTTGGAAATATGCAGAGAAACGATGCATGTATTGGTCGTAAGGTAAAATGGCAAGCGTTTCAGCTTTATAGAAGTTATTGTACCAAACGCCCAACACGGCAAGAATAACGGGTATATTTTTAGAGAAAGGTGTTTCTTTAAAATGGTTGTCCATGGCATGTGCGCCACTTAATAATTCAATGTAATTGTCGTAACCAATATATAATGCGATAGACATACCGATGGCAGACCAAAGCGAGTAGCGACCACCAACCCAGTCCCAGAATTCGAACATGTTATTGGTATCAATACCAAAGGCTGCTACCAACTTGGCATTTGTAGAAAGTGCTATGAAATGTTTTGCAACGGTTGTTTCATCTTTAGCTGTTTTTAAAAACCAAGCTTTTGCAGATTCTGCATTGGTAATGGTTTCTTGCGTCGTAAACGTTTTGGATGCAATGATGAATAAAGTAGTTTCTGGATTTAAATGTTTTGTAATTTCTACAATGTGTGTACCATCTACATTCGAAACAAAATGTACATTTAATGTTTCAGAACCGTATGGTTTAAGTGCTTCTGTAACCATCACCGGACCTAAATCAGAACCACCAATACCGATGTTAACAATATCCGTAATAGATTTTCCTGTATAGCCTTTCCATGCCCCGCTGCGAACGTTTTCGCAGAAGCCTTTCATCTTATCTAATACCGCATTTATTTCTGGCATTACATCTTTACCATCCGAAAAAATAGGTGTATTGGAACGGTTGCGTAACGCTACGTGTAATACCGAACGTTTTTCAGTTGCATTGATTTTTTTACCCGTAAACATATCTTCGATTGCTTGCTTCAATCCAGCCTCTTCTGCTAATGCAAGTAATAACGACATGGTTTCGTCTGTAATTCTATTCTTTGAGTAATCGACTAAAATATCATTGAAT
>NZ_CALMGQ010000182.1 GCF_937863595.1 uncultured Cytophaga sp. | reverse complement strand
TACAGAGTACAGAGTACAGAGTACAGAGTACAGAGTACAGAGTACAGAGTACAGAGTACAGATTTACCCTTAAAGAATAATTTAAAAAATCAAAATTAACTTTATACTTTATACTTAGTACTAAGTACTAAGTACTTTTTTCGCTAAATTTTCACTTGCAGTGTCAGATAAAATGCTCGGCCATCTGATGGTAAAATACCCGGGCCAGGATACCCCGTTGCTCTGCGTGTAAAGTAATACTGATTCGTTAGGTTGTTAATACTTCCTTCTAGTTTGAATATTTTATATTCATAAGACATACTTAAATCCATAATACTGTAGGAAGGTATAATACCAACTACACCAGATACGCCGCCATCCAATGCATTCGTCGCATCCGAAAATTGTTGCGTTAAATGTGTGTATTGAAAGGACATTTTAAACTTTTTATATCCTGCACGCACACCTCCTTTTAAATTAAACATCGGTACAAATTCTACTTGGTTTCCTTGCACCGCTGTTATACCACTAGATACATATTCAGAATGAATGTATGCAGAGTTAGTAAATAAACTACCCGACCATTTTTTTGTTTTAGGTAAAAATAATTTCATTACATCGTATTCCAAATAACATTCAACACCAACCATCAAGGCTCGGCCGATATTGGTGCGCTCTCTAACAACCCGATTGTTTGCATCTGAAGTTAAGTACTCACCAATGCGGTTGTTATAATTTAGAATAAAAAAACTCGCATCGTAAATAAAACGTGTAGAACCTTCACTTCTCAATCCGATATCTGTTGTAAAGCCTTTTTCGTCTTTTAAGTTCGGATCAATAACCGAAGATGGATTTGAAATACGCATATCACTATACGTTATCGATCTGTAATTTTGAGAAATATTTCCATATATATTCATTTTAGGAATCGGTTTGTAACTAATACCAATCCCCCCTAATAAAAATTGACGTGAATTTTGTCTAAACTCATTCGTTGTATCCTTATTGATAATATTACCTGCCAAATCGTACGCTACACTTCCATAATAGCCATCGGCAGAAGTTCTAATAAATTCATACCGAAGTCCAGGTGTAATAGATAGTTTGTTTCCAATATAAAAAACATTCTCAGCAAATAATGCCACATTCCTATTTAAAAATTTATAATCATAGGTCATGAAATTGTTACTTGCATAGTTAAAATCCGCATTGCTCGTTTTAGAGCCTTGTCCTTGTGTACTTAAATTATTTCCATAATACCCTCTTGCACCAACTAATAAAACAGAATATTTCTTACCAATATAGTACCGTTTCATGTATCGAACTTCTGCACCTATATTTTTAAACTCTCCTTTTATTAAATCTCGTTGCGTACTTCCATCGTCAATCGTTGAAACCCGATTGGGCCTAAACCCAACGCTATATCTATTCGCAAGCAAACCAAAGACCCGCACATTCATCTCATTTGTTTCATTGAATTTATGATTGAAATGCACTGCCGCCATTTTCCAATTTACTTGAAACCAATTTCGATCACGGTTTGATTGGCGCGCATTTTCTTTAAACATCGCATCTGACAAACCACCTGGTTGGTGTGCCAAGTAATTCATAATCGTAATATCAACGCCAATACTTGTACGTTTACTGATTTGATAATTTACATTCCCATAATAATTATAATTATTAAAATCAGAATTTGGTCTCCATCCATTACCCGTTTTATATTGAAAATAGGTATAGTAACTCACCTTACCAACAGTACCACCTAAGCTTGTGAACGTATTGTAAAACCCGAATGAACCAATAGATTGCCTTGCCACCAATTGTATTTTCTTATCTGCAACAGGCTTGCGCATCACAAAATTAAGCATCCCACCAAATTGCGTTCCATATTGCAAAGATGCAGCTCCACGTACAACTTGAATACGCTCAATCCCTTCTGTGGGTGGGGTATAATAACTTTCTGGATAGCCGAGCGCATCTGCACTAATATCATATCCATTTTGTCGAACATTAAAATTAGATGTACGATTTGGATCTAAGCCACGCCCCCCAATACTTAATTGAATACCTGCGCCATCATTTTCCCAAATATTTAAACCAGGCACACGTGCATATACTTGCCGAGCATTATTGGTAGCAGTATTTACAACCAAGCTATCCATCACAATCACTTCCGATTTTTTCCCAGCATAAATAGCCATATCTTCTACATCACCCAAGTGATGATCTTGTGAAGCTTTACTAACAATCTCAATTGTATCTATCGCATCTTTTTCCGGATTAACCACGATGGTTATATATTTATTTTTCCCTAATTGAATAGTTACTTTTGTTGTTACAAAACCAAACGTATGTGTTGAAATAGTGTAGGACGCTTCGGGTAAATTTTCAAACCTAAAAAAACCAGTTGAGTCGGTATTGGTCGTGTAGACACCATCATTAAGAGCAACCGTACAAAAATCCATATATACAGATGCATCCGAAGAAATCACCTTACCTGTTAAGGTATGTTGTGCAAACGATTTAATTGTTAGAAAACAACTAAATAATAGTAAGAGCGAAAATTTATTCATTGTAATTAATAATCCAATATTTGTGACCAAGTGATTCTTTTTCCTTAGCTAAATCAACCTGTGTATCAACCATACTTTTACCAATCCTCCCGTTTAATGCAACATATGCATCTACATATACAGATGGATTGACAAAACCCTGTAGTTCATAATAATCGGCTAGTATGTGGGCATATTGCAACATCATATCGGGTTGTGTAGACATCATTTTCTCTTGTTGCCTTGTTAAGAATTCCTCATTATTTACAATGATGTATTTTCCGTTTCCGTCTTTCACCGTAAACTGCGTATATCCTGCTTTCTCCATCAACATTACTCTCCAAGAAAATCGATACCCTTCTTCTGTCCAAAATAATTGTCCAGGATATAATAAATATCTAAAGGGCATTACAAACTGGATTGCAAAAAACGCAAAAAAAACGCCCAACACAAAGCGCTTTTTAAAATTACTATATATATACGTTTTATTGGATGCAACTGATTTTGAAAGTGTTGGTAATAAATCTATGATAAAACTAATAATACGTTCATGAAATGTAGGCGAAAAGAAAATTAAAGCCGTAATAATCATGATATATGGAAACATGCCAATAGGGAAAAGCATGGATGTGAGTACATGAAATACGACTACAAAAAAGTATGCAACAATACGTGTTCGTTTGTTCCACAAAAAAAATGGAATGCATAAATCATAGATGCAGCCAAACCAACTAAATAAATAGAATACCCACGTGTAATTAAATAAAAAACCAATGATTGGCATATCATTACGAGCTGGTAGCCATATTTTTAAAGGCAAGGCATGTAATAACCAATCGGGGTTTATTTTGGCAATACCTGCACAGATATATAAAGTACTTACAAATAATTTAATAGAATCGATGCACCACTGGGGTACCGTGTTTGCACGAATATGTTCTTTGCGATAGGCATCTACTGAAAAATAGACATGCGCAGGCAAGAACATCATTAAGAAACAAATTAGAGTGATAAAATAGTAATGATTTAAATATGTTGTTTTGTCTATGAGTTCGATATATGTAAAACTCAAAAAGAGTGTAATACTAGATAGTCGATACAAAAACCCAAGTGCAACAAAAAGTGCGGATAGTCCACAAATAAAAAAAAGCGCGTAGGTGTAGTTTCCTAAAGGAACTACGAAATCAAAACCATAATAGGGAAAAAAATATTTGGGGCTTATGTATAATCCTTCTATCCAACCATTCAGCCAAAACCGAATCGTTCCAAGAAAAAGCATAAAGCCTAATCCTATTCTGAAAACAACTAAGGGCGCAACAGATGTTGTTCTGTTGAAATAATTACTCATTGCTAATTATTTAATAGTCGGTCTAAAAGACACAAACGCGGCCAATTGTGTGTATTAAGTTCACTTTTAAAACCAATGGCTCGCTCACTGTAGTTGGCCGAATATGAACAAGCACAGCGAGCGAGCCATTATATTTTAATCTCCGTCGTTATCGGTATATGTAATTGTAATACTTAAAGCTGAACACATATCTACTTTTAACATACGTGTAGCAATTTGCATTTGATTGTAAACAGCTATCATATTTGCATTTTGTGTTGAAACTTCATTGCTTAAATCCTCTCCAGTTAATGCATCCAATTTTGTTTTTACAACATCAAATTGCGTAGTGATTTCTTTTGAAATCAATACACTTGTGGTTGCATCTTTTGCATCAAGAGCGTTTAAGTAGCTAAATAATGATGGACCAGTAATTCCAGTATTGACACCTTTTCCGTTAAAGAAATCAACAAAAGATTGGTGGGCTGTTTCTGCAAGTGTTTTCGCAAGTGCTTTACTATAGTATGCTTCAACATTACCTGGTAGTAAGGTTCCGTTAACCATTGCTCCAGAAGGGATTCCAAATTTGCCAGAACGTAAAAAACGTTCGTAATAATATACAATTCCATTTACCATTACAGATGTTGAAGCATTTACTCCATTACCTGTGCTTGCAATAAAGGTATTGCGATAGTTGTTTTTCCAAGCATTGTTTACTCCGTCAAATTTTAGACGCATCTGATTCGTTAATTTTAGAAGATACGCGTTACGTTTAGCCGCATCTATGTCTGTATCATACAAGGAAACAATATCTGCATCTGATGTTGCTATTCCATTTATTAAATAATCCAATGCAGGAAAGCCTTGCGCTGAATAGAATGAAAAGTTTTCCAAATTTGCATTTCCAGCTGTGATGTTTGCTTGAATAGCACTCACATTGGTTGGATATAAATTCAAAAAAGAATTTAGCGTATAATCTGTAGCTGGACCAAAATCAAACAAAGCTGCTTTTTGCCATTCAATGTAAGCATCCGCCCAAGCAGTTCTAAATTCTGTTAAAGTCACTTCAGTTGGAGCATTTCTAAACGCATCTGATTTTGAAATCATGTCCGTTAATTTCAAATCAAAATTTGCATACGTAGGTAAAATAATATTGTCTGCAATATTTACTAGCATCAGAGAACGATCCGAATCATTCCCCTTTGCAGGTATTGTATTATCCGATGTACGAGGCTTACATGAAACAATACATCCAATTATTGCAATGCAAACCAATAGTAATATTCTTTTCAATCGCGACATTTTTTTTATATTAATAAATAAAGGAAACCTGTTAAAATATCTAACAGGTTTCCTTTATTGCTTTATTACAATTGTATTATTGTATGTTGAATTTATTTTTTAATTTATTACTAACCCCGGTAAATTGAGAAGCAATAATATCATAGAAATTAGTTACGGAAGATGTAAATAAATCATTCATTAAGCCATTCGAAAATGCATCCGTACAACCTGTAAGTTTACAAAAACGGGTAGCGTATACAAACCCATATCCTTCTCCAAAAGCATGTGCTCTAGAAGCTTCAACAGTTGCAGGATTAGATGCTTTAACCATATAGCCATTTGCAGCTGCACCAACAGCAAATTCCAATATATTTCTAATAATTTTTGCTTGATTTTGTACTTCAGCCATATCATTGTTGTGGATAGCAGCTCGTCCTTTTAGGAATGCACTGTGTACTTTACCAAAATTCTTTCTATTGTATTCCCATGTATAAGCGCCTAAATAACTCTCACCACCATTTGTAGCTGGTGTAACTCCATCAGCAGTACCATTAAGTCCATAAATATCATTGATTGATAAAAAACCATACGCAACATCCCAATTATGCTCTAGGGCTGTATAGTTTTTACCCGCAACTAATTTGCTGTTATCTGCATTCAAACCCGCTACCAACATAACATTTGCGATGTAATCTAAGTGATAACCACCAATTAATGACTTCTGAATAATTTGAGCCCATTCAACACCGTTTTCATCCACTAAATATGTACCCAATTTTCCAGGAACACCTTTCGAAGCTACATCACCAGAAAATTGACTGATATACGCCATTCTACCAAATGCATGTTCAAGAAAATTATCTACGTCTTGTTTATTCGTTAATGAAGCTGCTGTAGCAGATTTAATGCTAAACGTATTTCCGTTTAAATCAGCATACGCACCCGTAAATGCAGTATTTTCATTTGCAAATAAATTACTGATAGTTGCAGAATCAATTACATCACCGTCTTTTGTTGCTGTACCGATATACGCAAACAAACCTTTAAACATTCTCAAACGCTCTCTACCTTCTGTACGATCTACTGTAGAATCGCCATTCTTATCAAGGAAAGAAGTTCTATAAGATGTTGTTGGTGTTAATGTGTTATAATCAATCGTATTTGTTCTAAATGCAGGTAATTGCACTTGTGGTTGTGGATCATCATCTTTCTTTTTACAAGCGGTTGTTAAGCCAATAATAAGAGCTAAAACAAGTAAGAATCGGTTTTTCATAGTTAACATATTCATATTATTAATGTTATATAAATTATACTGTTGAAGGTTATTTTTAAATATGTCGCAATTTATGTTTATTTAGATTAAATACAAATAAGAAATTAAAAATATTTGGAACTTTTTCTAATTAAAACATATTCCATTCTTTATCAATATATTACATGAAATAATTTTACATATTCAATAAACTACAGCCTTTTTTAAGCATTATACAACTTCTTATAATATTCATCTGCCATGCGGTCTGAATTAAAAAACGGAAAAATATCATCCATGCTTTTTCGTATCAATTGCGCCCATTTATGAGGTTCATTATAATACATCGGTATTACACATTGTTCCAAGGTTTCATATAAAAAACACGCATCCTCATTGTCTTGTTCGTAAACATTATCTTGTTGTGCGGAATGCTCCATGATAAAACTATTATCCAAGTGTTTACCGAATTCCATCATCCAGCCATCCCTATTTGACAAATTAATTGTCGCATTCATAGCAGCTGTCATCCCACTTGTCCCCGAAGCTTCGCGCGTATAGCGTGGGTTATTTAGCCAGACATCAGCCCCTTTTTTTAATAATGCAGAAAGGCCCAATTCATACCCAACCAAAATAACTGCTCTATTAGATTGCAAGGTAGTTTGAAGTATCTTATTAAAAATAGTGATCGCATCTGAATCCAGAGGGTATGGTTTACCTGCCCAAATGATTTGTATGGGCTGATCCACATGTTGAATCAATTTTAAAAAACGATCATAATCTCTCATGATCAAATCTGGACGTTTATAACCCGCAAATCTTCTACTCCATACAATTGTTAACACATCCGGATCAAGAATATCTCCTGTTTGATCTGCAATCACTTCAAACAATTCCTTTTTTAATTGTTTCTTTCGGTACATAATCCATTCGTCGTTATGCTCGCGATACGCTTGCAACAATGTTTTATCCGCCCAATAGGTTACATTTTGCGCATTTGTTATATGATCAATGTAACAGATACCTTCATATTTCGACCACATTTTTCGAGCGACTTCCCCATGCAATGCTGATACACCATTGGCTTTCTTAGCCATTTTTAATGCAGCCAAAGTATAATTAAACTGTCCGTTGTCAACAGCATTCAATTGCTCCACAGCTTCTATTGGCACAGAACCAAAAAAACTCGCTCGTTTCAATAAATCAATATTATGGGTTTCATTACCTGCTTTTTCTGGAGTGTGGGTGGTAAATACAAATTGCGTTTTTACCGTATCCCAATTTTGATTTTTTTCATATAAATGAAACGCAATTGGTAATGCATGACCTTCATTAATATGGTATACATCAATTTTTTTATTTGATGCATCCAATACTTTACCCCCACCAATACCTAAAATAATACTTTGGGCAATTCTTGTTTCTTCATTGGGATCATATAAATGATGAGAAATGGTACGAGACAAATAATCATTTTCAGGAATATCTGTAGTTAAAAAATAAATGGGAGCCGTATCAAAAACTTCTGATTTCAATAAAAAGGCTTTAACAAATACTTCTTTACCAAATACAACTACACGTACTTTAATATCAACATCTTCGAAAAATGAGTAATACTTCGTTGTGTAATCGACACGCATTGTTAAATCTTCGTTGCGTGCTTGGTCGTAATAGCCAAACTTCCAAAGCATTCCAACACCAATTATGTTTTGTCCCAAGCTATATGCACTTCGCATATGCGAACCAGACAAAAAACCTAAACCGCCAGAATAACCTTTAAAAGGTTGGTGTATAGCAAATTCCATTGAAAAATACGCAACCGATGTTTCGTATTCTTGTTTTATTTCAAGAGCCATTTTTTTTTATGAAGAGCGGGAAATGAGATTCATATACTATTTCAAGAAACCAAACGTTGTTTTATGGCCTCTCTTAGGCTTTCACTTATTCCTATAATTCAAATGTACAAAGGGAATGCAAGAAGCGACTATGTAACGTAAAATATATTTATCCATTCGTTTCTTGGTCGGATTTACTCTAAAATTTAAGATTAATTCCTTTACATATAATTTAGATGGTCGTACATCTAATTTAGAAGATCAAAAAGCCTGCTTTAAAGGTTTTTTTTAGTAATTTCGCACCTTATCGTTTTTTATTAAAATTGAAGTGATGACTTATAATAGAATAAACAATCTTGTTGGGTGGCTGGTATTTATAATAGCCGCTTTTGTTTACGTATCCACCATGGAACCTACTGCTAGTTTTTGGGACTGCGGTGAATTTATTTCTACATCATATAAACTAATGGTACCACATCCACCAGGAGCGCCCATTTTCTTATTAGTAGGTAGATTCTTCTCCTTATTTGCAAGCGATCCAATGCATGTTGCCTATTGTGTAAACTTAGTTTCCGCATTATCTAGTGCATTTACAGTCTTATTCTTATTCTGGTCTATCACCATGATTGGAAAAAAACTTGCGATGAATCAGGATGGATTCTTTACAGCCGGACAAATCATTTCTGTAATGGGTGCAGGTGTAGTAGGTAGTTTAGCCTATACATTCTCCGATTCAGCTTGGTTTTCAGCTGTTGAAGCAGAAGTGTATGCTATGTCTTCTTTCTTCACAGCAATTGTATTTTGGGCAATCCTTAAATGGGAAGCGCATTCAGACGAAGACGCTTCAGAGCGTTGGTTGATTTTTATTGCATACTTAGTTGGTTTATCGATTGGTGTCCATTTATTAAACTTAACAGCCATTCCTGCATTGGCATTTGTATACTATTTTAAAAAATACGATAAAATTGATTTAAAGGGGTCTTTCATTACGCTTATCATAAGCGTAATTCTGTTGGGTGTGGTAATGGTCGGTATTATCCCTGGTTTACCATCCATTGCTTCTCAATTCGAATTATTCTTTGTTAACACCATGGGCTTTGGCTTTGGCACAGGTGTATTGGTATTTATGTTGGTTTTAATCGGTGGACTTTCTTACGCTGTGTATTATTCTCACAAAACAGGAAAACGTTTATTAAACACCTCATTACTCGCTTTAGGTTTTATTTTGATTGGATATTTTTCATACGGAATCATTGTTATCCGTTCTCAGTTCAATCCTCCGATTGACATGAACGATCCTGAAAATGTAATGACCTTCACTTCGTATTTGAAACGCGAGCAATATGGCGATCGTCCACTATTGAAAGGGCCAAAGTTTACAGCTGATCGACCTAATTACGTAAAAACAAGTCCTGTTTATACACCCGTAAAAGACGCTAAAGGAAAGGACAAGTATATTATATCAGATTATAAAGTTGAAGCAGAATATAAAGAAAAAGATAAAACGCTTTTTCCACGTATGTACAGCCAACAACCTGGTCATCCAGAACAATACAGAAGTTGGATGGGCTTTAGCAAAAGTCACGTACCAACATTTGGCGAAAACATTTCATTCATGTTTACCTACCAAATGGGTCACATGTATTGGAGATACTTCCTTTGGAATTTTGCTGGGCGTATGGGTGATGAGCAAGATTCAGCTTGGATGGGACCAAACAATTGGTTTAGCTTAGATGCAACTACATCTTTATTTGCTAGCAAGGCTCGTAACAATTTCTTCATGTTGCCTTTGATAGCAGGTTTGTTGGGATTAAGTTTCCAAGCAAAACGCGATTGGAAAAATGGTACGATAGTAGGTATGTTGTTTTTCTTTACAGGTTTAGCAATCATTCTTTATTTGAATCAACCACCTACAGAGCCGCGTGAACGAGATTATACGTTTGCTGCATCGTTCTATGCCTTCTCAATTTGGATCGGTTTATCGGTGATGTTCTTAACCGATTTCTTTGAAAAATATATCTTAAAAAACAAAACAGTTGCAGCAACGGTTGCATCTCTATTATTAATTTCTGTACCTGCAATCATGGCTTCAGAAGGATGGGACGATCACGATAGAAGCAAACGTTTTTATCAAGTAGAGTCTGCGAAAAATTTATTAAACAGCTGTGCTGAAAATGCAATTCTATTTACGGGTGGTGATAATGACACGTATCCATTATGGTATGCTCAAGAAGTAGAAGGCTTCCGTACAGATGTGCGTGTATGTAATTTAAGTTTACTGAATACAGATTGGTACATTAAACAAATGCAAAACAAAGCATATTTGTCAGACTCCTTACCTATTGATCTTAAACCAGAATTATATAGACAAGGAACCAATGATTACTTGTATTTGGATTCAGAAACATTTGAAAAAAATAAAAATGCAGTAATCAATTTGCCTATTTTCTTAGATTTAGTGAAGAGAAAAGATAAAATGGTTACGCGTGTTTATGATGGCAGCGAAATCGTTTTATATCCAACTCAAAATTTCTCCCTTCCAATTGATACGGCACATGTTAATTCATTAGGTATTGTTCCTAATATATTGAATGTAAAAGTTGTACCTAGAATGGACTTTGTAGTGGATGGCAGTGGTATGGATAAACGCACGTTTGTGATTCTTAACATGATTGCAAACAACAATTGGAAACGACCAATTTATTTCTCTTCTACGCTTTCACCTTCAGACTATATTGGATTGCAACATTATATGCAATTAGAAGGTATGGCATATAGATTATTACCTGCAGAAATGCCGATGGTAAGAGATGGCTGGATCAACACAGGTTTGATGAAATCAAATATGATGAAATTCGAATTTACAAATTTGGATGATTCAACTATTTTCTACGATGAGAACTACCAACGATTTACCATGAATACAAAAAGTCAGTTTTACACGCTGGCTGGTCAATTGATGTTAGAAGGCAAAAATGCAGAAGCGAAAGAAGTCTTACTATTCTGTTTCAAAAAAATCCAAAGCCCAGCAATACCATACGATTACTTAAACGCTTATATGGTAGGTCAATTATTTAAATTGGGAGAAAAAGAATTAGGTTATAAATATGCAATGGACATAAAACGTTACACAGAAGGTGTAGTGAATTATATCAAAGCAGATAAAATAAAAGAGACGAATAAAAAACGTACATCAGCAATTACACTTCAAGTTTTATCTTCAGTTTTAGAAGAAAACGGGTACGAAAAAGAAGCGAAGGAAATTGAAACCTTCTTAGTTGATTCGGGTCTAACAAAAGAACTTAGATAATTAAAAAGTCTCCCGATCCCAATCCTGATAGCTATCGGGATTGGGATCGGGAGACTTTTTACTCTAATAACGAATTGAATAGAATGACTCTCATTCGATTCAATGAACAACACAATTAACATAAGGTGCTACTACATGAAGCACAAGAGACATGGAAAAAAACTATCCAAGAAGAAATTCTGCTTCTTACGAAGAGAACAAACCAGCAAATGATAAAGATGTCATTTTCGGTATCCGTCCGGTAATAGAAGCATTAGAAGCTGGAAAAGAAATTGATAAAATATTAATACAACGGAACATTGAACAAAGTGTCGTTCAAGAATTATTTGAACTTGCAAACAGAGTTAAAGTTCCGGTTATAAAAGTTCCGATTGAAAAACTAGATCGTGTAACGCGCAAAAACCACCAAGGTGTTATTTGTTATTTATCTGCCATCAACTTTGCTTCTTTAGATAACATCGTCAGCAACTGTTTTGAAACAGGTAAGAATCCATTATTAGTAATGTTAGATCGTGTAACAGATGTACGTAACTTTGGGGCGGTAGCTAGAAGTGCGGAATGTTTGGGTGTAGATGCTATGGTTGTTCCTTCAAGAGGTGCAGCTCAATTAAATAGCGATGCAGTAAAAACATCTGCAGGTGCATTGTATCACATACCTGTTTGTAGAGTAGATCATTTGATTGATACCGTAAAATATTTAAAACAATGCGGATTGAAAATCATTGCCTGTTCCGAAAAAGGTAGTGTAAATGTATATGATGAAGATTTAACAGACCCTTGTGTTATTCTTATGGGTAGCGAAGAAGACGGCATTAGTATGGATTTGTTGCGCTACGCTGATGCACATGTCACAATACCAATGAGTGGACATATAAATTCATTAAATGTATCTGTGGCAACCGGAATGATTTTATCTGAGGTTACAAGACAAAGATTAAAGACTAAGTAATCTACTGCAACAAAATAATTTAAATGGATATTGTAGAATACTTATTGTTTGTACCCTTATTAATTTATGGTATAGCCTTAAGTGACTTATTTGGACAATGGAAAAAATTCCTAAATCCAAAGTCATTGTATTTGCCTCACATAATAATTATCATAGCCACTACAGATATAGGAGTCAATAATGTATTTAACTTCTTTAAATTATCACATCAGTTTACCAACATAACCTATTTTACCTATTGGCTATATTTATTGCCTCCATTGGTATTTTTAATATTGGTAAATATCTTAACCAACACAGACGACAAAGAAGATAAGAAAATCTTTTTTAATGAAAATAGAAAACCTATTTTCATTTTAATGGCCATTTTTATGGCCTTACATTTCATACCTCAATTTAATTACAACGAGCCTGTATCCCTACATAGATTATTGGCAATTGCCTCCTGTCTATTGTTTGCCTTCTGGAATAATATGCTATTTTATTACGCTTCTGTATTAATTTGGCTACTATCTCTATACAGTAGAATGTAACATTGATTTAATTGATAAAATCAGTAACTTATATATCAGTCTGAGATAAAAAAATACTTTGGCTGAAACTTTCTTAAAAATCACATTATGAATTACGACGCAATATTCGAAAATAATAAGAAATGGGTTGCAGATAAAAACGCAGAAGATAAAGACTTTTTCAAACATCTGGCTGAAGGTCAAAATCCAGAATATTTATTTATTGGTTGCAGCGACAGTCGTGTTACTGCGGAAGAAATAATGGGTGCTACACCAGGAGATGTTTTTGTACATAGAAACATTGCGAACCTTGTTCCAAACAACGATATCAACTCTGCAAGCGTTGTTGTTTATGGAATAGAACATTTAAAAGTAAAACACATTGTTGTTTGCGGCCATTATTTATGTGGTGGTGTTAAAGCAGCGATGCAAAGTAAAGATCTAGGAATATTAAATCCATGGTTGCGAACAATAAGAGATGTGTATCGTTTTCATAAGGCTGAACTAAATGCTATAACAGATGAAGATGCGCGCTACGATCGGTTGGTAGAATTGAATGTAGAAGAACAATGTGTCAACATTATCAAAATGGCTGTTTGGCAAAAGCATTATTTATCTACAGGCTACCCAGAAGTGCACGGTTGGGTATTCGATATGAAAACAGGCAAATTGATCGACTTGAAAATTGACTTCGTAAAAATCCTTGATTCTATTCGTGAGATTTACGATTTAGGAACGGTGTAATAATCCTTTGATATTTAAAATAGAACACATTCTTTTTTATCCAATGTATTCTATTTTAAATATCAAATAGTATTTTTCTAATATTAACATACAATTTCGATACTTTTATTTTCATTTAATTGCCTTTTAACAATCCAATCGTATCTTTACGATTAGTTAATTCAAAGATTAAATGCCCATCACGAAAGAGCAAAATTTAACTTCAGAAGAAGAGCAATTGGTAAACATCTCCAAAGCACTCTCCCACCCTGCACGCATTTCGATATTGAAATTAATGCTTGACAAAAACACCTGCTTTTGCGGTGAATTAACCGAAGAGATTGGTTTATCTCAATCTACCATTTCCCAACACATCAAAGCATTGAAAGATGCAGGTTTGATCTATGGCAAAGTGGAAGGTCCTAGAACTTGTTACTGTATTAATGTCGAAAATTGGGAAAAAGCTAAAAAAATATTTGTACATTATTTCAACACCTTAAAAGAACTTTCTTAATTCAATCTTATAAATTATGAATACGATAGAATCTGTAACTGATAAATTAGCAAATATATTTCCAAATGAATCGGAAATTCCTTCAGAATATGCATATGGCGAGCCTGTGCATCAAAAAGAATATTTGGTAAATGGTGAAATAAAAATTTGGAATGGTGCCGTTCAAGATATATTCTCACCCGTTTGCATTCAAACAGCAAACGGAACGGAACAAAAGTTTTTAGGTACAACTCCTCTACTTACAGAAGTTGAGGCTACGGATGCATTGAATGCTGCTATTGGCGCATACAAAAACGGCACAGGCGAATGGCCTACAATGACTGTTGAAGGCCGTATACGTGCGATGGAAGCGTTTGTAAAAGCGATGAAATCAAAACGTACGGAGGTTGTTAAAACATTGATGTGGGAAATTGGCAAAACAATTAAAGACTCTGAAAAAGAATTTGACCGTACAGTTGAATACATTTTAGATACAATTGAAGCGTATAAAAAATTAGATCGTTCTTCAAATAACTTCCAATTTGAGCAAGGTATCATTGGCAAAATTCGTCGTAGCCCACTAGGTGTGGTATTATGTATGGGCCCATACAATTACCCATTGAATGAAACCTTCACTACATTAATTCCCGCACTCATCATGGGAAATACGGTAGTATTTAAGCCTGCTAAAATTGGTGTTCTCTTACATCGCCCGTTGTTAGAAGCGTTCAGAGATTCATTCCCTAAAGGTGTAATCAACGTAGTGTTTGGTCGTGGTAGAGCTACTGTTGGACCATTGATGACTACAGGTAAAATTGATGTACTTGCATTTATTGGCACAAGTAAATCTGCCAACATCATGAAGATGCAACATCCAAGACCCAACCGTTTGCGTTCGGTACTTGCATTGGAAGCAAAAAACCCTGCGATTGTTTTAAACCATGCTGATTTAGATTTAGCAGTTAAAGAATGTGCGTTGGGTTCATTGTCTTACAACGGCCAACGTTGTACAGCTTTAAAAATCATCTTCGTACAAAAAAATGTAGTAGATACGTTCATAAACAAATTTGTTAAAGAAGTTGAAGCTCTTAAATGGGGTATGCCTTGGGAAGATGGTGTGCAAATCACACCTCTACCAGAGCCAGAAAAACCAGGTTTGTTAAAAGCATTAATTGAAGATGCTGAAGCACACGGTGCTCAAGTAATCAATACAGGTGGTGGTACTATTGAACATACATTTTATGCGCCTGCAATTGTTTACCCAGTAAACAGTAAAATGAAATTGTATTACGAAGAACAATTTGGACCTGTAGTTCCTATTGTTGCCTACGACAAAATTGAAGAAGTTATTCAATATATGGTTGAATCAAATTATGGTCAACAAGCGAGTATCTTCGGTACAGACAATGATGATGTTGCGAGCTTAACAGATAATTTAATAAATCAAGTTTGTAGAGTAAACATCAACAGCCAGTGCCAACGCGGACCAGATGTATTTCCGTTTACAGGAAGAAAAGATTCTGGTGAAGGTACCTTATCTGTTGCAGATGCATTGAGAACATTCAGTATTCGTGCAATGGTTGCAGCAAAAGATATTGACGTAAATAAAGAAATGTTGACAGACATTATTAAAGACCGTTCTTCTAAGTTCTTATCTACTGATTTTATTTTCTAATCGAAAAATAAAAATCATTTCATAAAAAAAGTCCCGCTTCATCTTGGATGAAGCGGGACTTTACACTTTAATTAAATAATTTTATACAAACTTTTTATCTTTTGTTGCCTTCACATCTGAAACAAAATCTTTAACACGTTGCTCGTTTTCTTTACGACAAATCATCAATACGCCGTCAAATTCAGCCACAATAAAGCCTTCTAAGCCTTCCACAACCACCAATTTATCTTTAGGTGTTTTAATGATTGTGTCTTTACAGTCGTAGGTGAGAATATTTCCATCCAATACATTTTCGTCTGCATTTTTGGGCATGTTTTCAAACAAGGATTTCCATGTACCCAAATCAGACCAGCCAAAATCGGCAAGCATCACATATACCTTGTCGGATTTTTCCATGATGCCGTAATCGATGGAAACATTTTGACAACGCGAATATGCTCTTTGAATAAACTCATTTTCATTATCTGTCCAATAAAGTCCATTGCCTTCAGCAAACACTTCATCCATTTCTGGTAAATGCTTTTTGATTGCTTCAACGATTGTTTGTGCATTGAAAATAAAAATCCCTGCATTCCAAACAAACTCTCCACTTTCAATAAATTTGATTGCTAAATCAAGCGCTGGTTTTTCAGTAAACGTTTTAACCTTTTTTATACGTAATTTTTTCTCGTCGATATATTGAATGTAACCATAACCTGTATCCGGTCTTGTGGGCTTCATTCCCAATGTTATTAGAATATCAGATTGCTCAGTTGCTTGTAAGGCTTCTACAATAACATTTTCAAATTCTTTCTCTTGTAATATTATGTGATCTGAAGGTGCAACAACAATATTGGCATTTTTATCTTTCTGCAAAATTTTATACGAAGCATATGCTAAACAAGGTGCTGTATTTCTACCAATAGGCTCTGCTAAAATTTGGTGATCCTTTAAAAAAGGCAATTGCTCTTTAACTAAGCCAACATAATCCTTATTGGTAACAATGATAATGTTTTCATTTGGACAAATATCTTTAAAACGCTCAACAGTTTGTTGAATAAGTGTTTTGCCGGTACCCAATACATCATGAAATTGTTTTGGATACTTTGTTCTACTAAATGGCCAAAATCTACTACCGATGCCCCCTGCCATTATTACGGCATAATTATTTATATCCATTTTATTATTCCTCTACTATAATCTATTTAATATATTTACTCGTTTTCAAACAACGGAGAAGTCAAAATCTGATTGTACAAATCAATTACCCGCAGTTTTGACAACACCAAATGATCCATTGATTTTGCAATCGTCTTATCCTTCTGATTACCTTCCACTTTTTCGCTGTATTTTTTTTCAGAGATTGCTATTTGCTCATCTCGGTATTTGATCCATTTCTTCTGATCTGCTATAACCGTCTTTTGATCTTGCTCATTATACAAGTTTAATAATATTTTATTGTATTTGCCTATTAAGAAGTCATATTCAATTTCTGCATCATATATGGATAATATTTGCTCGTCTTTAGTTGTATCACTTTTTAATTTTAATTTCAACATCCGTTCCACTTTGAATGTATCAACCGTAAATACAGTAGTAAATACAGTTTGGCCTTTTGCCAATAAGGATTGATGTAAAAGTGAACTTGCGCTATCTACTTGATAGCGAAATTTGTTTAGTTGCGCATCTGAAAGTTGAGCATAATTTGTAAATGCAAAAAGACAGTATAATGCTGTAATAATAGTTTTCATATATTAAAAATGGTTAAAATATTAAGTTTAAACAATCCCTTCACGTAATAAATCGTGAATATGAATAAAACCAACAAAGGCATTTTCTTTTGTAACAATTAATTGGGTAATATTTTTCGACTGCATCAAAGCCATCGCAGCAGTTGCATAGGTATCTGCATCAATTGTTTGGGGGGCGAGAGTCATAATTTCTACCGCAGTTAGATTTGAAAAAGAATCATGACTGTTTAACATTCTTCTCAAATCACCGTCCGTAATAATTCCTACTAAAACACCTGCATTATCTATTACAGCAGCAGCACCGAGCCGTTTAGAAGAGATTTCTAAAATAACTTCTTTAACCGATGCAGAAGGCAAAACAATTGGCTTTTCATTCCCACCATACACATCATTTATTTTTAAATAAAGTTGTTTGCCCAATGCACCACCTGGGTGCAGTTTAGCAAAATCTGCACTACTAAAATCTCTGCATTCTAATAAGGCTACTGCTAATGCATCTCCCATTACCATTGTTGCAGTTGTACTTGTGGTAGGTGCTAAATTATTAGGACATGCTTCGCGCTCTACAGTTACATCCAATACATAATCGGATTGTTGTGCTAAATACGAATCTAATTTCCCAACCATTCCAACTAGAACAGTGCCTCTGCTTTTAATTAATGGCACGAGAACTTTGATTTCAGGGGTATTTCCACTTTTAGAAATACAAATAACTACATCATCACTTTGAATCATCCCTAAGTCACCATGAATGGCATCAGCTGCATGCATGAATAAGGCTGGAGTTCCAGTAGAATTAAGCGTTGCTACAATTTTATTTGCTACAATCGCACTTTTACCAATTCCTGTGATTACGACTCTTCCCTTACAAGACAAAATAGTTTCAATAATATGCTGAAAATCATCTGTAATAAGATTCACCAGATTTTTTATTGCCTCAGACTCATTTATTATTACATCTGTTACAATAGATACGATATTTTTTGCTAACTTCAATTTAATGAATATTTTATGCGAGTACTTCGCTCATGTTGAAAGTCAAATATACGGATTTCTCATTGTAACATAAATATTCTACAATTATTATGTTATTAGAAACAGATCTTGGGGTTATTAACAAGCTAAAATCGGTATTTGGCTACGACCGATTTAGAGGTGAACAAGAGGAAATAATAAATAATGTGTTAGCAGGCAAGGACACATTTGTTATTATGCCAACTGGTGCGGGTAAATCATTATGCTATCAATTACCAGCAATTAGCTTACCAGGTGTCGCAATTGTAATTTCCCCTTTAATTGCCTTGATGAAAAATCAAGTAGATCAATTAAATGCATTTGGAGTAAATGCGCAATTTTTAAATTCCACCCTAAGTAAGGCAGAGATTAATCGCGTAAAAAAGGAAACATTAAATGGTGACATTAAACTTCTTTACGTAGCTCCTGAATCTTTAACAAAAGAAGATAACATATTATTTTTAAAGAAAGCACAAATTTCCTTTGTAGCTATTGATGAAGCACACTGTATTTCTGAATGGGGCCATGATTTCAGACCAGAATATAGACGTATTCACAGCATTATAGATAGCATCAATCCAAATATTCCAATAATTGCGTTAACAGCAACAGCAACTCCTAAAGTACAAATTGACATACAGAAGAATTTACAAATGGACGATGCAGTCCTTTTTAAATCTTCTTTTAATAGAGAAAACCTATTTTACGAAGTAAAGCCTAAAGGCGATACTAAGAAAAAATTAATAAAGTTTATTAAGGCACGTAAAGGTCAATCTGGAATTATATATTGTTTAAGCCGCAAAAAAGTTGAAGAAATTGCCGAATTACTTCGAGTAAATGATGTACGGGCCCTTCCCTACCATGCAGGTTTAGAACCTTCCACACGTATGGGCAATCAAGATGCATTTTTAAATGAAAATGCGGACGTGATTGTTGCAACCATTGCTTTTGGTATGGGCATTGATAAGCCAGATGTACGTTTTGTAGTACATTACGATACACCAAAATCACTTGAAGGGTATTATCAAGAAACAGGTAGAGCGGGTCGCGATGGACAAGATGGACATTGTTTGATGTTTTATAGCATCAATGACATCATTAAACTCGAAAAATTTAATAAAGATAAAACCGTCACCGAACGAGATAATGGGAAACAATTATTAGGTGAAATGTCTTCATATGCAGAGTCTTCCGTTTGTAGAAGAAAACAATTGCTTTTTTATTTTGGGGAATACCTAGAAAAAGATTGTGGTTTCTGCGACAACTGCAAAAATAAAAAAGCAACGTTTGATGCACAAGAGCATATTATCTTAGCTTTACAAGCCGTTGAACAAACACAAGGCAGATTTAATATTTCCCATCTGTGTACCATTTTATGTGGGATCGAAAATGATTATTCACTAAGCTATAATCATACAGAACTTCCCGTATTTGGAAAAGGAAGTTATGAAAGTTTGTCCTTTTGGAATTCTGTTTTTAGACAGTCTTTGCTAATTGAATTACTTACAAAAGACATTGACAATTATAGCATCGTTTCAATTTCTGAAAAAGGTTACTCATATTTAAAAAAACCTACTGCTTTTACCTTCTCTAAAGATCATAATTTTGATGAAGAGGAAGAAGCAGAAGAAGTACAAACGTCTTCTGCAAAGCTCGCTTTTGATGAAGAGCTATTCAATATATTAAAAGGCTTACGAAAAAAAGTAGCCAAAGAAAAAGGCATCCCACCGTATGTAGTATTCCAAGATCCATCGCTTCAAGAAATGGCTACGGTGTATCCTGTAGATATGGATGAGTTAAGCAATGTAATTGGCGTTGGGAAAGGGAAAGCTGTAAAATTCGGAAAAGCATTTATTGATCAAATCATCAAATATGTAGATGAAAATGATATCGTAGTAAATAAAGACGTTGTCGTAAAATCATCCGTAGATAAATCAAAAATTAAAATTTACATCATCCAACAAGTTGATCGTAAAGTTGAACTCGAAGAGATAGCCCACGTCAAAAAAATCACAATGACGGAGCTCATTCAAGAGATGGAACATATCTGTTTTTCTGGCACCCGATTAAATCTTGATTATTACATTGAAGAATGCATTGATGAAGATAAACAGGATGAAATATATGATTACTTCATGCAAGCTGAAAATGACAATGTCCATACTGCACTAAATATCTTAGGTGGAGATTATTCTGAAGAAGAAGTTCGTTTGATGCGTCTGAAATTTTTCTCTGAAATTGCTATTTAAAGAATTTATCCATTTATATACAAAGCCTCACGGATTTATATTCTTTGAGGCTTTTTTATGGATTCATTTTCTGTGGCCGATTCCGCTGGTTTTAATATATATGGCTTTCAGCCTTAAAACGATCTAAATTAAAGCACTCTACTACTTAAAGAAACGGTAAGCAGAACGCACAGACCTTATTTCTTCTGAGCATAAATACCTATATTTGCACTCGACATAAAAATACATTCTAGCAAATGAATATTTTAATTATAGGCTCAGGCGGAAGAGAACATACGTTCGCTTGGAAATTAAAGCAATCACCTAAGTGCGGCAATCTTTTTGTAGCACCAGGAAATGCAGGAACAGAACAGCTTGCTACAAATCTTGCTATCGAAGTAACTGATTTTACTGGCATTGAAAAAGCATGTATCGAACATAACATCCACTTAGTAATTGTCGGTCCGGAAGCACCATTGGTTGCAGGTATTGTAAATTACTTTCAAGCTACGAATGCGATCAAACATATACCTGTAATTGGCCCAGATAAAGTTGGAGCACAATTAGAAGGAAGCAAAGATTTTTCAAAAAACTTCATGCATAAATATGGCATCCCAACGGCTGCTTCACGCACATTCAACGAAGCACAACTTGAGGAAGGTTTAACATATTTAGAAACACAATCGTTACCTATTGTTTTAAAAGCAGATGGATTGGCTGCTGGTAAAGGCGTAATTATTGCTGAAGATTTAGCAACAGCAAAACGTACGTTAAAAGAAATGTTAGCTGATAAATTATTTGGTGAAGCAAGTGCGAAAGTTGTTATTGAGCAATTTTTAAAAGGAATTGAAGCATCTGTTTTTGTGTTAACGGATGGCGCACATTATGTTATTTTGCCTGAAGCAAAAGATTACAAACGTATAGGCGATGGGGATACAGGCCCAAATACAGGTGGTATGGGTGCCGTTTCTCCTGTACCGTTTGCTGATGCAACGTTCATTAAAAAAGTAGAAGACCGCGTCATTATTCCAACGATTAATGGATTAAAAAAAGAAGGCATCGATTACGTTGGATTTATTTTTATCGGATTAATGAGTGATAACGGCGAGCCATTTGTTATTGAATACAACGCACGTATGGGCGATCCTGAAACGGAAGTTGTATTCCCGCGTATTCAAAACGACATAGTTGATTTGTTTGTAGCAACTGCAGAGAAAAAATTAAACAAAATCACTTTGTCCATAGACCCAAGAACGGCAACAACAGTAATGCTTGTAGCGGGTGGTTACCCAGGTGATTATTCAAAAGGTCAAGAAATAACGAAATTGGAAGACGTACAGGATGTACTTATTTTTCATGCAGGCACAAAAAACAAAGCAGGCAAGATTGTTACAAATGGCGGTCGTGTGATTGCAGTTACAGGTTTTGGAAATTCCATACCCGAAGCCTTAAAAAAATCGAATAAAGCCGCAGCAACCATTCAATGGGAAGGTAAAAACTACCGAAGAGACATTGGCTTGGATTTAATGAAATAAATCTTACCATGCTCATAATTTGAATTCTAAATCATGAGCATGGTAAAAATTTAAAAAAGGATGGATTCAATAAAAACGTTCTACATTGGTTTGAAATATCCGAATGCATTGATTTTCGGAATTTTATTTTTAGGAATTACAGGTTACGGCATCTTTGATTTGTTATTACATGCAACAAAATATGCAGCAACTCAAATCATTGTTCAAATCATATTTATCACATTCCCATTAATCATTGGGTCGATGTCATTGTCCTTTAACACAATAAAAGTAAACCTACTCACACACAAAATAATGATTACTACACAATACTGTTTAGTTTTCCCTAGTATTGAAACGTACAATCTTTCTGATATCAAAAAAATAAAAATAAAACAGTTTAAAGCCAATTACTCAGCGGGTGGAGGAATGTTGGCCACGGCTCAAAATACATACTCAGTTAAAGAAACGAATATGTATTTTTACACGACAACAGAGAAACCTTATTTTACTCTTGAAAGATTATCTACAACAAATACCTCGGAATTGATCGACTTTTTTACAAATGAACTGAATATTGAACTCATTTAATGTAGATCAATTATCTTAAAAACCTCAAATACAACCATTTCAAAACAGCGTATTTCTACAATAGTACTTTTTCAATTTTTGCTGATATTATTCCCGATTTTCCCATTGTTTACGTATCTTTAGGTTGTATAGTCGTATCCCACCCGAATGGGACGGACTCAGTGTTTTATATAGAGAATTCGGAATAACAACATATATATGTCTTGTAGTTCAGGTAGTTGCGGAACCGGTGGTGGTTGTAGCACAAAAACAACAGGAGGGTGCAGTTCTGGTGGCTGCTCATCTGGTGGTTGTAATAAATTAAATTCATTTGATTGGTTGGGAAATATGGAGCTTACTGCTTTGCCAACCTTCGATATTATTGAAGTACGTTTTAAAAATGGCCGTAAAGAATTTTTTAGAAATTCTAAATCCTTAGAATTATTTGCGGGTGATCCAATCGTAATTGAGGTGCAATCTGGCCATCATATTGGTACTGTTTCGATGCAAGGGGAAATTGTTCGCTTGCAGATGAAAAAGAAAAATGTACTTAATAACGATGATATAAAAAGTATTTATCGCAAAGCTACTCAAAAAGACTTAGAGAAATTTGAGCAAGCTAAAAACCGCGAAGCAAGTTCCTTATATCGTACACGAGAAATAATCCTAGATCAAAATTTAGGAATGAAATTGTCCGATGTAGAGTTTCAAGCAGACAATACAAAAGTAACTTTTTATTATTCTGCAGAAGATCGTGTAGATTTTCGTGAATTGATAAAAATGCTTGCGGGCGAATTCAAAGTTCGTATTGAGATGAAGCAAATCAGCTTGCGTCACGAAGCAGCACGTTTGGGAGGTATTGGATCTTGCGGTAGAGAACTATGTTGCTCTACTTGGCTTACAGATTTCAAAAACGTAAATACTTCAGCCGCTCGTTATCAAAATCTTTCTTTAAACCCTTCCAAATTATCTGGACAGTGTGGCAGATTAAAATGTTGCTTAAACTATGAGTTGGATACCTACTTGGATGCATTAAAAGGAATTCCGGAAATGGAAGCTCCTTTAAAAACATCCATGGGCAATGCAACCTTACAAAAAACAGATATTTTTAAACGCATCATGTGGTTTGGTTTTCAAGATGAAACCACTTGGTTGCCAATTACAGTAGACCGTGTAATTGAAATAATAGAAATGAATCAAGCAGGTAAAACACCTGCAACATTAGAATCCAATGAAGTTATAATCAAAGACGACCGCGTAATGATACGTGAGAAAGAAGAACTTTCTCGTTTTGATGATAAGTTCAAATCAAAAAATAAAAAGAAGAAAAAGAAAAGTTCTACGAACGATGATGCTTCGGATCGCACGCAACGCCCTGTGATCAATACAACTCGTAGTAATCCTCGTATCAATACCAACGACAATCCACCTGCGCGAGAAGAAAGAACAGAGAAAAAACACACCATTACTCCACGCGCAGATAGAAACAATACGCCACAAGTACCGGTGGATAAACCACAGCAAAACCGCGGTGGAAATACTCCTGAAAAAGGCACTGTAACGAATCGTACTACTGAAGCACCTGTACAAAGAAATGTTGAACGCAACAATCCGCCTGCAAGACCGCAACGCGTTTCTCCAAATCCTACCGTTGAAAATAAAACAGATACGCCTAATACTTCAAGTCCTAAAAAAGAAGCGCCTCAAAACAAGCCGCAATCTACGAATAGACCACAGCGTGTAAATCAACAAAATTCAAATCAGTCTCAGGCTCCGAAATCTGAAGGGCAACAACGACCTAGTCGTCAAAATTCGCAGCCAAATACTCCTGAAGGTTCTGCTCCGCAGCAAAGACAACAACCGGAACAACCTAAAAAACAAGAGCGTAAACCTGATGGTGAAAAACATCAAATTAAGAAAAAAACGAATACAGAATCAAGCGATCAAGCACCTGAAATAAAATTACCTGCAAGTAATTTCAGACCAAGACAAAATAGTACTCAGTCACCACAAGGCGATTCTTCGTCTTCCGATGAAAAATAATACCATGCATAAACTAATTTATATCGTTTTTATAATTTCCATTGGCTTCTTGTTTTCATGTGCGGATAGAGATGTTCTACTTGAGTCAAAAATCGATACTCCGAATGATTCGTGGATTGAAAAATCATCCATGGATTTCCCAATTGAAATTACAGATGCCAATGCAACGTATCAATTATTTTATCAAATAAGATATGATAACGAATACCCGTATTATAATTTATGGATCAATCGTAGTTTGTTAGATGAACAAGGACATATGATTTCAAAAAAACTACAAGGTATGGACTTGTTTCATTCTGCTTCGGGCGAACCATATGGAGCAGGTTTTGGAAATTATTTTGATTATAAAATATTGTCGGATAGTATGCAGAAATTCCCTAAACCAGGAAAATATACCATTCGCATTGAACAAAATATGCGCAAAGATACCTTAACTGGTATTGCTTCTGTTGGTGTGGAGATTGTAAAAAACAAGTAATCTATTATGCTAAAGGGTATCGTAAGTTTACTATTTGTATGCATTTCTTATGCAAGCTTTAGTCAAGTGGACACTATACGTACGCTGCAATTAATAAACGAACGTGGTGGTTATGAAAAACTTGTAGAACGTTTTAACAATTCAGACACTACGCTCACAATTGAAGAGTTTCAACTTATTTACTACGGCTATCAAACAACAAAAACGTATTACTCTAAAGAGAATGAATTTAAAGAAACTTTAATTAAGCCTTTAAACAAATCCGGTCAATACAAGTTAGTAATCGAATTGGCAGATAGTATTTTATTTTTCAACCCAGTAAGTCTTGTTGCCCATTTTGAAAAAGCATTTGCTTGTGCGCAGCTAGGCTTAACAACCTTAGAAGACTTCCATCAAAAACGTTACATTGTACTTTGTAATGTTATAAAATTGAGTGGCAATGGGACCGCACTATTACGTTACAATGCAAACTCTGTTAACGACGTACTGGAATTTCTTGCATTCAAAGGATTAAAAGCAACGAATGATTCAAAAACAGAAACAGGTTTGATTCGATTTGATTTAGCAAAAAACAAACAAAAGATTTCACATTTGTTTTTTTTCATACCAAACAAAGCATATACTCCCCCACTTTCTGAAAGTGAATAATAACACTCTTACACTCACATCCGACAATCGTATCCAATCTATTGATATACTAAGAGGTATATTAATAATATTGATGGCTTTGGACCATGTACGAGATTATTTTCTAACAGGTGCATTTGCTTTTTCACCTACGGATCCCGAAAAAACATATGGCGCATTATTTATAACTCGCTTTATAACGCACATATGCGCACCCGGATTTGTATGGCTTGCAGGAGTTTCAGCATTTATTTATTTTAGTAAAAATGGGTTGAAAAAATCTTCGGCGTTCCTAATAAGCAGAGGTTTTATATTAATTGTATTAGAGTTTACACTAATTAAACTTGCGTGGTATTTTAATTTAGATTACTCAAATATAGCATTATTAGTTATTTGGGCACTTGGCTTAAGTATGATCTTATTAGGTTTAACCAGTTGGCTAAAACAGCAAACAATTTTTATTATCGGAATAGTAATTATAATTGGACATAATTTATTGGACACATTTACAGCCGATGATTTAGGTATGAATTCTTTACTATGGCACATTCTACATCAAGAAGGGATGGTAGCCTTAACAAACAACTTCAGAGTAATGGTTTTATATCCTATACTTCCTATGTATGGATTGATTTGTTTGGGCTATGGCATGGGCAGCCTGTTTACCGAAGACACTAAAGAAGAGCGCAGTAAATTATTTAAACGACTTTCACTTTTATTGTTGCTATCATTTATTACGATACGTTTAGTGAATGCATATGGAGATCCAAACCCATGGGTGTTTAATCAGCATAGCATCAGAACGCTATTCAGCTTTTTCAATGTCACTAAATACCCAATGTCGTTAGACTATATTTTGATAACACTTTCCATCATTTTCTATCTACTTTCAAAAGTAGAAACAAGTACAAATAAACGAACACAGTATTTATCTCTTTTTGGTAAAGTATCGATGTTCTTTTACATCATACACATATTTATGATTCACATTATAGCTATTGGCTTGTATGTATTATTGAATTTTAATTCCATAGAATTAAGCACAATCCCTATTGGTATAATGGAAATAACGAACGTACACGGATATAGCCTTTGGTTTGTATATATAGTATGGTTAGTCGTTTTGATAATAGTATATCCTCTATGCAAAAAATACCGACAACTTAAATTAAAACACCCCAATTCATTTCTCAAGTTCATATAACCGTTCTCTCTTATTTCACTTTAGTATTTCAGATTATGAAATCATTTTTTTCTACCTATAAATTTTTACTCGGGTTCTTTTTTATATCTATATGTGCCTTAATGATTTTCTTGCAAAGAAATTCATTATTCCATACAAAAGATAAAACAGTTAAATATATCGCTTATATAGGACGGTATACCAATGCTGCGGATACCGTGCCGTTATCAAGACAGCCTTTAAATAAATTTGATTTAATGCATGAAGTTACGTTGAAGAAATATCTTCACGAGCTTGAACTCCCTTATACGGATTTGCAGTTAAAAACATTTGATTGTCGTAAAGATGGACTTATAAGTGACTCCATTTACAAGGAAATTGCAAAGGACTCAAACATTGTAGCTGTAATAGATAATACATGGGGACAGCACATCAATAAATGTGCGCAAACAATTAAACAAAATAATATTCCTATCATAGCAATCAATGCAGATAGAAATGGGTATGACTATGGAAATGGGGCTATTTTTACGGGTAGCCAAGATTATGTTCCCTATGACATAGTAGCTTATCTAACGAAGGTATTGCATGTCAATAAAATAAATTTCATTAGTGAAGAGGATTACGAACTACACGAAACGTATTTAAAAGCCTTTAAAGAGAATAATATTACGTTAAATAAAACTTTTTATGTAAAAGGGAAATCATTTAATGATGTAGACTCTATTAATTTTTATAATAATATCGATAGTTATTTTAAACAATATCCTGCGGAAGAAAACACAATGCTAGTCTTGAGTGTACATGCAGATATCGGAAACAAACTCATTAATTATATCAATAACCGATTTACAAAAATTCACGCATTAGGCCATGCATATATAGTAAATACAAGCCATCTGCGTAATTTTGGAAACAATAACAATAACGATTTAATTTTAATAAGTAATCCTTCAGATGCTTTAACAAAAAAACTATTCAACGATATTGTTGAATTAAAATCAAAACACTCTGATTATTTCCAAAATCCAAATCATGCTTTATTTGTTGAGCGTTGTTACGATGCTGTTGAAATACTGCGAAACAAATTTGAATACGCTAGAGACACATCAACCTTATCTAAAAAAGATTTTTCTGCGTACTTCCAGAAATTACCAAATCAGATTGTGCAAGAAAAAGAAGAGATTTATCAATTTGATAGTCTTTTAAATTTAATACCAGAAATTTTCTTTACTCAATATAAATCAGGACGTTTCCATTCATGCCCACTTCAACTAAATGAGCAAAGAGAGGTCATTCCTAATTTATTTTTTGGCATGGAAATTTCAGACATCTACAATATCAATATGGATGAAAACTCCTTCACATCAGATTTTTATTATTGGATAAAATTAGATTCCAACAACAGGGATGCAGAAAAATACATCATTTTTCAAAACATGAAACAGAATGAAAGTTCTAAAGAATTAATTTTTGAAAAAACAGATGGAAGCACTCTCTATAAATTATACAAAGTATCAGGTATTTTTTATGTGAATTACGAATTGGATAAGTACCCATTTGATGCACAAGAAATTTTTGTACGTGCAGAAATTTTAAGTCCATCCACAAAACTTAAAGTATCCTTCGACCAAAAAAGTTTTGATTTAGACTCTAATAAAATTGACAAATTTAAAATCACCGAATGGAATAAATTAAGATATTACGTAACCGTAGACAATGAAATAAATATTGGAATGTATGGTGATCCTGATATGGAAGAATCGAAATTGTATGAATTTAAAAATATATTTTTCAGATTAAATGTCTCTAGAAAACAAACTACGCCTCTACTAGAAATTGTACTTCCCTTAGTATTAATTGGTTTAATATCAATAAGTTTATTATTCATTAAAGACATTAGTTTCGAAAATTTGGGTGAAGTAAGTATTGGCGTATTTATGTCGATTGTAGCGTTCTCCATTTCATTTTCTGCATCCACTCCCTCTTCTGACAATCTTACAAAAGCAGATTATTTATTCTGGCTCACCTTTATTGTCGTATTATTAAACTTTATGGTTGTGATCGTTATCAATGCCATCTATGAAAAAGAAGAAGTTAAAAATATTGACATACGAAAATTAAGTACAGGGCTTGGTATTTCTTACATGTTATTGGTAGCACTAATTTTATTGAATTAAGGTAATAGGTATTAAGTTATAAGTTTTAAAAAGTCCCCAACAAATAGTATGAATACTGTATGAGTAAGGTTCTTAAATATGTTTTAATCACTGCGAACTTATTAATTAGTTGCATGTCTCTGCATGCTCAATCCTTAAATCCAGATACGTTAAAAAAATATCATATTTCAGAAATTTTAACTTATAAGGTAGATAGTGCTGGAAAAAAAGTTCTACAAGGAACGAGAATCATAAATGATAAAGGAAGAACAAATGAATTGACAACCCGAAGTGAAACATACCTTGATTCCGTTCTATATTTAATTTCTTATGACACATTTAAATATTATTATGATTTGAATGATAGAATAATAAATGAATTACATACGGCAAAAGTTATTAACTTTTCAAACAAGGAACAAGGAACAAAAAATTATTCATGGAAAAATAAAACTATTTATAAAAAGACATTTATTATAAAGCCTTTTTCAAAACAAAACATTTCATATATTCATTATAAAAAAAATGAAGAAATAATAAAACGATATTCAAATGGAAAACGTATCGGTTATTTTAAATATTCTAGCGATAGTGTTCATAAATATTCAGTGGAGAAATATTACAAAAGACATTATCACAGAAATTCTGCAAAAAATAAAGACTATCCATATAAAAGACAAAGAAGTAGACATAAACCTATCTTCTACAGAAAACTAATAATCCATACAACTTCAGTTCTTAACCTATATAGTGACATCATACAAGAAAACATATCCGAAAAAGCATACTACAACAAACCCTTACCCTATTCATATATAAAAACATATCAATATTTATATGAGGATTCACTAATAAAAACATGCAAGACGACACAGCCGTATTTCGTCACAAGAACAAAAACGAAAAACGAAACTAAAAAAAACAAATACAAAATCCATAATAAAAGGATACGTTATGTTGAAGAAAAGGGGATTTTAGTTGAAGTAGAAATATACGAATACATTAAAAACCCTCTATAACCAATGAATGAAACAAGCATCATTGCACTAATATTAATACTCATCAACCTATTAGTAACGTATCAAGGATTACGTAGTCAGGTATTTTTTGATCGATTTAAATTCGAAGTTGATCGAATCTTGATACATAAAGAGTATAAGCGTATTGTCACTTCTGGCTTTTTACATGTAGGCTGGATGCACTTTGCTTCGAATATGTATACCTTATATGCATTTAGTGGTAGTATTGAAAACTACCTTGGCATCATTCCTTTTATATTGATTTATTTCGCTAGCTTAATTGGAAGCAGCTTGTTTTCACTATTTGTACACCGCAATCATGGCGACTATACAGCAGTTGGTGCATCTGGCGCTGTAAGTGGGATCGTATTCGCATCTATTGTTTTGTTCCCAGGCATGGGGATTGGATTTTTATTTTTACCCATTCATATTCCAGCGTGGCTATTCGGGCTCGTATATGTAGTATATACAATCTATGGAGTAAAATCCAAGCGCGACAATATTGGGCATGAAGCGCATTTAGGAGGCTTGGTAATTGGGGTACTTATAGCTCTAATGCTGCAACCTTCAGCAATCATAACGAATACATTCACAGTTCTGGCAATACTCTTGCCCGCAATTGGATTTATAGCTTTTGTACTACTCAAGCCACAAGCACTGCTAATCGACAATTTGTATTTTAAAAATCACGATCAACACCTTACAATGGATCATCGGTACAACCAAGCAAAAGCAAGTAAACAAAAAGAAATTGACACCATACTTGATAAGATATCTAATAAAGGTATGAGTAGCTTAAGCGAAAAAGAGAAAAGAGCACTAGAGGAATATTCTAACAGATAGTAATAGTGAATATTTATTTACTTAAAAAGAATACTATCACCATTTAACAACAGATTGAACTATAAATAAAAAATCAATTCAATGTTGTTGAATTCAGAAATGTAGTATTAAAACTGCTTACTACGTAATCGTTGAATTCAGCAGGTGTTTGATCGAAAAAACACAAACACGGCGAATTTTGGTAGCACGTAATCGTATTTTTTTCTTACTTATTTAATGAATTTTTTAAGTGCCGACATATAATATCTATTTTTAGTTCGTAACAAACTTCAAGCCTATAATGGATGCAATTAAGGTTGTTAAAAAAACCAATCGCCAAAAATCTGCTGGTTCTTTAAAAAAAATCATTCCTACAATTACAGTCCCTACTGCTCCAATGCCTGTCCATACGGCATATGCAGTACCAATAGGTAAGGATTGAGTTGCCCTGTATAATAAATACATGCTTGTAGCTGAAATTATTGCAAACCCAAGAAGCCACAGATACGAAGTCATTCCAATGGTTTCTTTTGCTTTCCCCAAACAAAAGGCGAAAAGAACTTCAAATAAGCCTGCGATAACAAGTATAATCCAATTCATAATTTTAATTTAAAATAACTACTGTGCCCCATTTCAATGATGCAATTTTAATTTAATATGTAATGCTTAATTAAATTATTCAATACATTTTTTACAAACGCAAACTTATTCAAAATAATCACTATTAAAAAAAAGTCCTTGGATTATAATAACCCAAGGACTTTGTCAATAAGATTGTAATTTTATTTCAATTCAAGCTTATACGTTATACTCCCGAAATCTTCATCCATTTCCTCCATGATTGCGCTTTTACCATCCGCAGATATTTCAATGGATACTTGACCCAATCCATCACAAGAACTAATATTTCCGCCAT
Source organism: uncultured Cytophaga sp. (assembly GCF_937863595.1). Lineage (GTDB taxonomy): Bacteria > Bacteroidota > Bacteroidia > Cytophagales > Cytophagaceae > Cytophaga. The sequence goes on along the minus strand of NZ_CALMGQ010000182.1, from coordinate 16,660 downwards.
CCCATGCGCCATAACAGATAAGATTTTCATCCGTATTTGACCACATCCAAGTATTAGAGGCTATGTCGGCTATTCCATATTCAACATCTTTAGTTAAATACGTACCAAATTTATTAAAAGTTACTTCACTATTTTGTGGTGATTCTTTCATTCCTGCAATTGTATATTCAACTAGTTTCCAAGTTTTACAAATTTTGTTTGTCATGTCAGAATCTGCGATAGCTTGAGTAGCTTTTGCTGAAGTAAAAATTGATTTTGAACCATTAACAATTAACTCAAATCCAAAGTTTGAATCCGATAGTGTATTCACTTTTAGCGTACCATAAGAACCTAAAATAATTAAATCCGAACCCATTGTTGCATATACGCCAGTAACAATACTATCATTAGGAAAATACAATACAAAAGCATTGTTTACAAACTCAATAGCAATCAATGTAGATACTGGAGCACCATTGGTACGGTTGCTATTTGTTACCATCCATCTTTGATTTAACTTAGCGTTGCTATATGCAAATGCTGCAGGCTGGGGAGCTTCATCTTTATTTTTCTTACATGAAGACACCATTAATATCATTAGTACACAAAAAATAATAAATGGAAATTTGATTGATTTTGACATAAAATAAATAGTTAAAAGTTTAAAGTGAAACAAATATATTAATCCGTTCTAGATTTAGCTAATTCAAAAAGTGAATCAACTTCAATTCAGTCCTTAACACTTAATTTACAGATAATTAAATTAAAAAAAAAGAATCCTCTGTAAATTAAAATATTGCGAATAACTCTAATTTATAATTACAAACTACTCCCCAATAAGTATAAATGCTGACCAGTAATATGGACTGTTAAATTTCTCTGAATACAACAATTTTAATTTTGCTTCGCGAGATGCTTCTACAAAAGTTGTATGCGCTTCTTTTAAATAATTTCCATAAAAATAATTCATATACACTTGTGTTGATTGATCCGAAACCTTCCATAACGATACACTAATATTATCTGCGCCTGCATAAAACAAGGCGCGCGATAAACCAATCAATCCTTCACCTTTTGCTATTTTACCTAAACCCGTTTGGCAGGCGGAAAGTGTTACTAAATTTGCATTTAAATGAATGTTATATAAATCTCCTGAATATACACGATCATTTTCTTCAGTTGTTCCGTAGGTATAAATACAAGACAATTCTGGTTGGTCTTCATCAACCAATCCGTGCGTTGCTAAATGGATGATTGAATACTGACTAATCGAATCATTTATCAATATATTTCTTGATGCAGCTTCATAGGTATACACTATTGGTGTACTATTTCCATTAAACAATTCTTTTAATGAATCTACTTCAACCAAGGTGCCGGGCAATGAAGCTATATCACTTGAAGAATTAAAGTTTACCGGTGCAAACAACAAAATAGATTGATCTGTTTTTCTCTTTCCTGCTTTGGCATACAAAGAGCCTGCATAGGTATAGCTCACAGCAAATTTTTTGATTAAAAAATCTAATTGAGCATAATCTACTGTATCGGTTTTAGGTTTTGATTTTAGCAATGCTTCAAACGGAATTGCTCCCATTTTACCATCTGGAATTATAATTAAATGCGTACATGAACTAGGTAAGGAAGGAATAAGCTGATCGTAAAGTGTTGATGCTGTTTTAATGAATAAAGATTTATTATTAAATTTTATAGCATTACGCATTCCGGATATATACTTATCATACGTACTCATTAATGGTACGGAATAGACTTTATAATCCTTTTGAGTTATTCTAAATATTTGAATGGTATTTGTTTGCTCGGAAATAAAATATTCTACGATACAATCTGTTGGTTTTAATAGGGCCTGAAGTACTACTAACTGTATCGGCTGCACGTTGTATTTCAAATTATAATAGGCTGGATAATTTATTTCAAGCGAATGTATAAATGATTCGTACTTCCTTTTTACTTCAAAGAGCTGTGCCGCCACATTTTTCATCATCAATTCATCCGTTATACCCTTCGCTAACTTTTGTTCCAAATATGTAATGGTAGCTTTGTAGGTATCTTCTTGTTCAATTTCAGCACTGGGAATACCTGCAAACATTTTAGCCTTTGATTCTGCAATAGACTCTTGCAATACAGACGCCTTACTTCTTTCTACAAAATAATACGCCTTCGTTAAATAGAATTCCTTTCTAAAGGTATTTTGTGCCAACAACAAACATAACTCAATGCTTTTATCATAGACATCATAGCTATAAATACCCAATGCAACTTTATCATTTTTACTTGTTCGTGTTTGTCGTAGCTTATCCAATAAGGTATCGCAAGATTGATAGGTCGATAGCGCCAAGGACAAATCTTTAAGTCTTAATGTTTTTTCAGACTCACGTTTTGACAAAACCACTCCTTTCAACGTTAAGGTCGACAAGAGCAATTTTCCATCAAAATATTCTTTAATTATAGGATTGGCTGTGTAATCGGATTTAGAAAATGAACTACAATTTGAAATGAGCGATTTTTGAATAACGATCAATGCATTGTTGTAATCACCTTGATCTGAATAAATTCCAGCAATCAATGTATAACACGCAGCTGTATTTGGATGTACTTCTCCATACGCTGTTTTATAAATAGCCAATGCTTTGTTTGCATATTCTAATGCAGAAGTATACTCCTTTTTGTCTTGCACTACTTGAGCAATGCTTGAATAGACGAACGCCTTATTGGGATGGGCATCTACATACCGTTCATTCCAAATTGCAAGGGCTTTTTCATATTGCACCAAGGATGTATTGTATACCTTTTGCTTTCTATATATTTGTCCGAGATTACTGTATTCAATAGCCAATGCAGGATGATTTCTCGGATAAATTTTTTCATAAATAACCAATGCCTTTCCATAATAACCTAAGGATTGATCTAAATCAAAACCAGAATATACCAATCCCAAATTATTATATACCCCTGCTACTTGATGGGATTTTTCACCAAAAATTTTCTTGCGTAACTCCAGCGATTGGTTAAAGTATTCCAAACTTTTTTCATCGTTACCAGCTATCCAATCAATCAATCCTTGGGTATTGTAACATTCGGCAAGAGCTAATCCTTGATTCATTGAGCTTCTTTGAAGGATTTGAATCGCATGTTGAATTTGGTTCGAAGCTTGTTCTAATTGCCCTTTTTGATATAAAATTTTAGCTTGACTATTTTCTAATAATGCCCGTTCGCTTATTAAGTTGTCAGGACAAAAAGTTAAACAATTTGTGACAAGCGACTGTGCTTCTTCCAAATTATTTAAACGAATATCGCATTCCACAATTTGAGTTTGACAATATAAATACTGCGGAGAAATTTTTGATTGCTTCTTAATTACAACGTTTTCATACGCTGTTTTACTTGTTTCATATTCACCCAATTCAAATAAGCTATCGGCTATATCAATAAAGGTTTGCTCCGTTTGTGCCAAAAGAGTTAAACTGAAAAATAAATAAATCCCTGTAGATAAAATGCTTTTCATATTCTTAAAAAAAAGATTGATTTAATTTTAAAATTGAATTTCAAGACTTAGACTTGAAACGTAATCTCGTGAAAGTCCGTCCGCATTATGCAATCGACTAAGAACTTTATAACCAAACAAGCCTTTTATAGCTACAACTGTATTAAAACGATATCCAATACCCGTTAATGCAGTGATTGCTACGCCATCTGTACCTGTTGCCAATACACGAACATTCTCTGTACCTTTTGAAACTTCGTCCTTTGTAAATCGATAAATTGATAACAGTCCAACATATGCATTCCATTTTGTAGAACGAAAATTTCTTTCTACACGAAACATAACATCCTTACCTCGTTTCAAATCCCAGGAAACCGAATACTCTAAGGCTTGTGCATTAAGCGAGCTGCCAGACCACTGCGACCACCTAAATTGGTTGTCGTTTTTATTTAATGCTTGCTGATACCCTGCGGCAACCAACCAATTTCTTGTAACGAAAGATATACCTGCAACAATATCATACGTTCCTAAACTTGTTTGGTAATACATGGGCAAGGCTCTTCCATCTGAGCTTAATTTATTGGAATTATTTGTAGGCAATTTACCCCCAACTGTCCCTAAAATTTGAAATGTTTTTTTTCGCAACAATGCGTGTGTATAGGAATACGAAATATCTGACATACCCGATGTATGGGCCAATGGCCCTGAAACAAACGTATAGGGAAGTTTTAATTGAACAGATCCTCGCTTTCCAACGGCTAGATTTATATCAACCAAGGAAGTAAGAATGACATCGTTAAATTTTGTTACACCCACATATTGCAAGAATTCAACAGAGCGCAATTTAATGGACGATTTTGAACTATAACTTTGATTGGGTCGCATGGCGCCCATTGTACAAAAGCCTGCATCACTACAGCCCTGCCCCTTTGCAAAACCAGACATAAATAAAAGTGTGGCTATCAATAAAAAACTTTTGGAAAAACAATAACACTTTAGCATATTAATTTAAAAATTTACGCATCTAAACTACTAAAAAATAGGCGATTGAACAATAGAATAACAAAACAGTCATCCATATTCTTATTTCAATTTAAGATATACAGTACACTACAAGAACATTAGCAAAAAAATATTCTTACAAATTTTCAATAAATGCTCCAATTGTTGATTTATATTCCTCCATATGCTTGGGATTTAGCACAATTGCACCAATATTTGCAGATAAATTAATTGTATTATGAGCTTATTAGTAGTTGGTTCGGTTGCTTTTGACGCAATTGAAACCCCTTTCGGTAAAACAGATAAAATTTTAGGTGGTGCTGCTACCTACATCAGTTTAGCTTCTTCGTATTTCAACCCCAAAATCAACTTGGTAGGTGTTGTCGGTAGCGACTTCCCAACGTCTGATATATCTATGCTTCAATCGCATTCCATCAATACGGATGGTTTGCAGATTAAAGAAAATGAAAAAACGTTTTTCTGGTCGGGCAAATATCACAACGATATGAACACGCGTGACACTTTGGTTACAGAACTTAATGTATTGGGTTCATTTGATCCAATCATTCCTGCTACGTATCAAGATTGCGAATATTTAATGTTGGGTAATTTGGCTCCGGCTGTACAACGCACCGTTATTGAACGTTTAACAAAACGTCCGAAGTTAATTGTTATGGATACCATGAATTTCTGGATGGACATTGCAATGGATGATTTAAAACAAACATTGGCTTTGGTTGATGTGTTGTCAATAAATGATGAAGAAGCACGTCAGCTTTCTGGAGAGTACTCTTTGGTTAAAGCAGCTCGCAAAATCATCGCAATGGGACCAAAAGTATTAATCATTAAAAAAGGCGAACACGGTGCTTTATTATTCAACAAAGACCAAGTATTCTTTGCTCCTGCATTACCATTAGAAGATGTGTTTGATCCGACCGGCGCTGGAGACACGTTTGCTGGTGGATTTATCGGCTATATTGCAAGTACAAAAGATACCTCTTTCGAAAACATGAAACGTGCCATTATATACGGCTCTGCAATGGCTTCCTTCTGTGTAGAGAAATTTGGAACAGAACGCATAGTTGGATTAAGCAAAAAAGAATTGGACGATCGCTTGCAAGAATTTGTGGATTTGGTTCAATTTGAAATTCATTTATAATTCACTTTCTTTAATAACATAACAAATCAGCCTTCCAACGAAGGCTGATTTGTTATATAGCAAACATACGAATCATATATTTTATTCGTATATTATATAGTAAAATACACTCAAACATCTTTCACAGAATGAATAAATTGGCACCCTATATTTTTGCTGCGCTTTCTTTTTTGATTGCATCCTCTTGCCGTTCTGTAAAACCACAAGCACCTACCGAAGCGTACCAGACACTTGAGTATAAAGCGCCTGTTTCACATGTAGTAGTACCAATTGAATTATCCCTACGTGAAATTGAAACGCAATTGAATGCGCAATTAAACGGCCTCATCTACGACGACACCGATTACGAAGATGGCGTATTGATGAAAGTATGGAAAGTGAGTCCCATTCTGCTTTCAATGAAAGGTGAAGACATTGTCTATGAAGTACCCATTAAAATATGGGCAAAAATAAAATGGGAAATCAATCAGTTTGGATTAAATATTTCGGATGAATTTACAGCCGATGCTTCCTTACGCATGACCTTCAACACCAAATTGAAAATTGGAGTATTTTGGAAATTGGAACCACAAACAAGTTTACAAAAGTACGATTGGATACAAAAACCTGTTATCACTGGTGGCAGTATTTCAATGCCGATAACATTTATTGCAGATCGCGTAATCAAGTCGCAACAAAAAGTAATAACAGAGTCTATCGACAATGAAATAAAAAACCAAGTTGAATTACGAAAATATGTGGAAGAAGGCTGGAACGCAATGCACCAGCCCATACAAGTATATGAGAACCCAACAGCATGGTTGCGCATACGTCCTTCAGCGATTTTTGTAACGCCTTTGTCAGGTGACAAAGACTATGCTCGAGCTTCAATCCGTATCGATGGGGTCACAGAAACGTTTGTAGGAAAAAAGCCTGAAACAAAGCTTACCAATTTACCCAATGCAACATACATTAATAATGCAGCGGGTAATTTTACTATTTCTTTGGTAAATGATATGACGTATGAAGAAGCAGGGAAAATTGCTACGCAACATTTAGGTGGACAAACATTCAGCTCTTCAAACGGAAAGAAAAAAGTACGCATCGATAGTATTTATATTTATGGTGGTGGAGATAATTTAATTGTTAAAACAAAAGTGTCTGGAAGCATTACCGGTTTTATTTATTTGAGAGGAAAACCAACATACGATTCTGTTTCTCAAACCATCTATTTAAAGAACTTAGATTATTCCATAGAGACTAAAAATGCAATGGTTAAAACGGGAAATTGGATTTTGAAAAGTACGCTTACCAAGCGCATGCAAGAAGCCCTTCGATATTCCTTAGCTGCAGATTTAATCGAGATTAAAAAACAAGCAAATTCTTATATAAGCAATTACACCATCACAAAAAATGTATCTGTAAAAGCAAATATCACAGAACTTGAACCGAAAGAAATATTTGTAACGAAGGAATCCATCAAAGCAGTTATTTATGCAACCGGATCCATGCGTATGTCTATCAAAGGAATAGATTTTCAATAATGGAAAAAATAGTAAAGACCTACCGCAAGCGTTTATACGATCTCACAACAGGGAATCGTTCTTTACTATTTTTGCGTTTATCTGCCACGCAAGAATTAGATTTGAATGAATTGCATTTTTTAGATAAACATGGGGCATTCCATTATATAGAAGAATTACTAACTGAAAAGAAAACAATTCGACTTGCTCCCGTTCAAGAGCCTCGGGTTGAGAAGGTGCAAGTTGTTTCTTCTACACTAAAAAAAATATATCGCAAACTCGGACAAATATACGAAGAGCGGGGCTTGTATGAATGTTATGTAGGCTGGTTGTTTGCAGAAGGAAAATGGAAAGAAGGCACACCATTTCGAGCACCCCTATTATTTTTTCCGGTACAATTAATAATGGAAGGAAATGTATGGTTCTTAAAGAGAGAGAGTCGAAGCATACATCTCAATAAAAGTTTATTGTTGGCTTTTGCGCATTACCATGATTTAATTATTTCCGATGAGGTATTGGAAGAAGACTTCGAAGAGTTTTCCTCTGACCCAACCGAATTTAGAACACAACTGTATGAATGGTTAAAGAAAACCAAACTCGAATTTTTATTCAGTACAGCCTATTTTCAACAAGAAGTTCCTGCACTTAAAACATACAAACGACAAGAGTTTGAAGAACTGTACGCCTTAGGCGAAATGCGCATACAGACCAATGCAGTCTTAGGCATCTTCCCACAAGCAGGTTCTACGATTGCTGCAGACTACGATGTGTGGGCGCAGCAACTTACTGAAACATCCTTAGAAAATTTCTTTGCGGAACGTAATAACATCATCTTACCAAACGATCCCTACAAAGAAGACTTGATGACACCATACAGTATGGATGCATCACAAGAATTTGCTGTGCGCGAAGTATTATCAGGAAAATCCATCGTCATACAAGGTCCGCCAGGTTCTGGAAAATCCGAAACCATCTGTAATATGATTTGCTCTGCGATTGCAGCAGGGAAAAAAATATTGGTAGTGTCGCATAAACGAGCAGCTTTGGAAGTAGTTGCAAAACGTCTTGGACAAAAATCGTTGAATGATTTTTTTGCATTGGTTCACGATGTTAAATTCGATCAACGTGCTTTGTATGTTAAAATAGACAAACAGATTGAGAATATTGAAACGTATCAAACCATGAACAATGGCCTGGATGCTATTCATATGGAACGAGAATTTTCGTCTTCTGTAAAACTACTGACACAACTAAATACGCACAGCGAAGAATTTAGAAATGCACTATTTGATGCCCATGTGTGTGGCTTTAGCGCGCACGAATTATATTTAAAAGCGAGTGATTCAAATCAGCGTATTAATCTAAGCGACATATACACGCACTATCCTGCCAAAGAGTTGGAACGTTTGGTGTATGCCGTTCAAACCTATAGTATTTATTCTGCAATCCCTTTTCCCAACGTATCACTGTGGAAGTATCGCATAGAAATGCCTGTACTTACGACAACACTATTTGATATTTGGAAGACGAAAGCACAATCATTAAAATTAAGTATCGATCACTTTGCACATCAATTTATAGGAACGAACGCAACGAACGTTTTAAATCAATACAATTTTTTCTTAGAAAATACGAGTCTGGTTGGTTCATTTGTAGATGCCTTGAACAAGCCAGAAGTGCAAAAAATATGGAACAGTTTTAGCTTACCTGTACAACTGAATACCATCCAACCACTCATTGAATCACTTTCGGCTACAACACAAAAGTATGGATTGGTATTCAACACCTACTCATTTTCGGAACTGCATACATTACAAACTCTTTTAATTACAGCGAAAGTAAAACAAGCCAATCCATTTTCTTGGTTCTTTTTTAAATTATTTTCTTCGGATTATAAAAAAATAAAATCATTTGCTGTATCCATTGGCGTTGAAATCAAGTCTACACCAATGGATAATATGATTGCAACACTACAACAAATCTTACTAGTAGAAAACTATGTAGCTGATTTAAGCAAGCATACATCCTATACATTTGATTTAAAGAATGCAGCCTCGATACGTCACGTTGAAGAGACTATACAACATCTACATCATGACATTCAAGAGATGGAATCTAAAAACCCATCTCTTTCTCAATATATACTGGGCAATATATCAACAACGATTGTTTCGCTACTATCAAAGACACAACACGCACAGGTAGAATTAGCTGAACAACTATCGGAAAATAGTACGTATTTCAGCAGTGTACAACAACACATTTTTATAGAACATGCACCGTTATTGACGGAATGGATGGTATTTATTGAAACACATATAAACGACATTACACATCTAGATAGCTTATTAGAATCCTTAAGTCCGACAGATCGAATTTGCATTCAACGCATCGAACAACAGGCTGAAAAGTTTCCTGCCTCTACATGGAGTAACATTGTAGAGCAATCAATCTTAGCGCATTGGATTCAGCACGTAGAATTGGTTTATCCTATTCTTAAAAGTTTAGATACACTTCGTTGGAAACAATTTGCACAAGATTGGGAAACACATTCTGAAAAACGCAAAACGCTTTCTCTCGAAATGATTCTAGGAAAATTGCGAGAACAAACGTATCGGGATATGGTATTTAATCGATTGCAAAATCGAGTTACGTATCGCGACTTACAACATCAAACAACTAAAAAGAAACGCGTATGGCCCATGCGCAAATTAATGCAAGAATATGCGCAAGAGGTATTTTCCTTAATTCCGTGTTGGATGATGTCACCCGAACAGGTATCCTGCGTTTTTCCGCTTGAACAATTATTTGATTTAATCATTATTGACGAAGCATCCCAATGTTATACCGAGCATAGCTTACCTGCCATGTATCGGGCCAAGCAAGTAGTGATTGCAGGTGATTCGCAACAACTCCCTCCAAGCGATTTATATCGCGTACGCTGGGACGATGAAGCAGAAAACGAAGCCGATATTGAGATCGACTCTTTATTAGATTTAGGTGGAAGATATTTGTCAAGCATTTTACTAACTGGCCACTACCGAAGTAAGTATCCAGAACTGATTGCCTTTTCAAACCAAAAATTTTATAATAATAAATTAAACTACATACCAAGCTATTCAGACATTCATTCAGATATCAAACCCATAAGTTATTACAAAGTAGCTGGTGTATGGTCGAGTAGTCTCAATAAGATTGAAGCTGAAAAAGTAGTTGCGATAACCTTAGAACTTATTCAAAACAAAAAACATTCTATTGGTATTGTTTGTTTCAACTTTCAACAAGCTACCTACATTCAAGATTTATTGGAAGAGCAAGCAATTGCAAAACACATTTCAATACCAGAAGAAGTTTTTGTTAAAAACATTGAAAACGTTCAAGGTGATGAACGCGATGTAATTATTTTCTCTATTGGCTATGCACCTGATATCAACGGAAAATTTTCTATGCTGTTTGGCAGTTTAAATATGCAAGGGGGCGAAAAGCGTATGAATGTTGCAGTATCTAGAGCGCGGGAACAAGTGATTGTTGTTGCAAGTATCATGCCTCAAGAACTTAGAACGGATACCTTGAAACACGAAGGTCCGCGGGTATTAAAAGAGTATCTACAATACGCTTGGGATTGCCAACAGTTTGATAGAGATAATTTCTTTGCAAAAAATGCTTCGACTATTTCATCTACATCAACTGCACAAAAAGTTGTTGACTTATTGCAACCAAATGCATCAATAAACATTAGACCTGTTTATCCATTTGCAAGTTTAACCCTGCAGACTGAAAATACCAATTCGCTGATTGACACAGACGACGAACGATATAAAAATATTGAATATGCTAAATACTGGCATTTCAATAAACCCCTTTTATTACAACAAAAAGGCTGGGCATATCAACACCTCTTTTCAAGAACGCTATACGCAACATCTTCGGAGGAGCTTAGAACATCCGTTTTCAGTAAACATGTTTCATCCCAATAAAATAAAAAAGGAATCGAAAACAAACTCAGTCAAATGAATTGTAGAAAATATTGAGAATGGTTGGTTGAAAAAACACAACCATGGCAAAATAAATTAAAATGCTTATAACATAATTATATTTACAACCCATATTTTATCATGATTCTTGATCAATTACGTATTCTCAAAAATATACCCGACGAACAATTCGACGCGATATACCCATTTGAAATACGTGAATTATCTGATCGTCATTGGACCTCTGTCTATGTAGCCAAATTGTCTGCGGGATATTTATGCAATCAAAAGAATGTTAAGGTTCTTGATATTGGCAGCGGCGTTGGTAAATTTTGTTTGGTTGGGGCTACACTCCATCCAAAATCAGATTTTTATGGAGTAGACATTCGTCAGAATTTGATTGACATATCAAATTCAATAAAAACAAAATACGCAATTCCGAATACATCCTTCTTTCAAAAAGATGTATTACAAATGGATTTTAGTGGCTACGATGGAATTTATTTTTTCAATTCCTTTCAAGAAAAAATAGATACGACTTCTGTTATTGATCGACACAGTGAAATTTCAGTAGATATGTATATGACTTATGTAAATCATATTTTTAATGAATTAAACAAAGTTCCTGTAGGTACAAAATTGGTCACGTATTATTCCGAAGAGTTTTATGTCCCAAAAACATTCAAACTAATTTCTACCCATATCAAAGGCGAATTAAAATTCTATCTAAAAGATATGGAAGCGGATGAAATCCATACACAATTAAATACAGAAGATGTTGACGACCATATCGACAAACATACTTTCCTAAACGACCTCAATACATAGTTGTCTTGTATGATCCTTTCCTTATTCTATTCTATTGTCTTCTTTATCCAAGCAATCTTGACGCCTGGTGCAAATAAGATTGATGGAAAACATATAAAAACATTGCGTGCTAGAATACATAAAATTGCACAAATGGATTCCGTTATTTGTGAAAGTTCAGCCTTAGTAAAACCCGACTCTATTTTTGATATTTATTATACATTAAATGATAGTGGCTGCAAACCAGAAGTATTTGCCATCAATGAAAAAGGAAAACTATTAGATACCAAAATAATCCCCGACAGTCGCAACCATGATTGGGAATCAATGGTTTTTTATAAAGACAGTTTACAACATCCGCATTTGGTTATTGGCGATATGGGTAACAATACTAGTCAGAGAAAAGATCTCTGTTTGTATGATTACAATACACATACCGATCACACAATTCAACATACTTTTATTTACGAAGATCAACAACGAACTATAAATAATGCTGAAAGCAAAAATTACGACTGCGAGGCTTTTTTCATTCAAGACAGCAGCTATTACTTACTTTCAAAAAATTGGGAGAAAGGCCCGGTCAAGATGTATCAACTAGCGCAAGATACTGCTGTACACACTGCAATCGTTGTGCAAAAAATACACATGAAAGGAATGATTACAGATTGTTCGTTTCATTACAGCACCCTTAGAAAAAGAAAAGAACTAGCAGTACTACTATATGGCAGAATTTTTTTATTTGAAATATCTCAAAAAAAATCAGCAATTGAGTTAATACCTTTTGGTGTAATTAAATTTTCTACCGGCGGACAAACGGAAGGGATTTGCTTGTATAATGAAAATGAATTACGGGTATGCAATGAAAAAGGAAAACTATTCAGCGTACGAATTAATAACAAAAAAATAAAATAACCTTTTTAATTTAGAGTTGCTTGGTTAAAACATAAAGACAAAAGCTATTCAAATTTAGAACAAAAAAAACATTATTCTTTCAATTCATAAATGCTGGCCGAAAAGGCACAACGAAAAGATTGGCTGTCATGCCAAATATAAAAAAGGGCATTGACAATTTCAACTACTATTGAAGCGATCAATGCCCTTTAAAATATATTAAATTATTTTTCGATTATTGTTACAAACAAACAATATCAATGCATTATTTATTTAATTGCATTAAACGCATTTTCTAAATCAGCAAGTATATCGCTCACATGTTCAATACCAATAGATAAACGCAATAAGCCTGGAGTAACGCCTGCAACAATTTGTGCATCATCACTTAATTGTTGATGCGTAGTAGATGCTGGATGAATGATCAATGTTTTTGCATCCCCTACGTTCGCCAAATTGCTGATCATTTTTAAGTTATTGATAAACTCAGAAGCCTTATCTTTGCCACCTTTCACTTCAAAAGACAATACAGCACCGTATCCCTTTTTCAAATATTTTTTTGCTAAAGTATGGTATTTACTAGATGCTAAACCTGGGTAATTTACCTTTTCAACTTGCGCGTGTTTTTCAAGCCACTCCGCTACAGCTTGTGTATTCTGTACGTGACGTTCCATTCGTAAAGACAAGGTCTCAATACCTTGAAGTAATAAGAATGAGTTAAACGGACTTTGACACGGACCAAAATCACGTAAGCCTTCAACACGTGCACGAATAGCAAATGCGATATTACCGAATGGACCATTCGTACCAAATACATCCCAGAATACTAAACCATGATATCCATCAGATGGCTCAGAGAATTGTGGGAATTTACCATTCCCCCAATTATAATTACCACCATCAACAATAACCCCACCTACAGAAGTACCATGTCCGCCAATCCATTTTGTTGCAGATTCAACAACAACGTTTGCGCCATGTTCAAGCGGTCTAAATAAATAACCGCCTGCACCAAATGTATTGTCAACGATTAATGGCAAGTCGTGTTTTTTTGCCAAGGCAGCAAAAGCTTCAAAATCAGGAATACTAAATTCAGGATTACCAATCGTTTCAACAAAGATTGCTTTTGTTTTCGCATCAATCAGTTTTTCAAAACTATCAACGTCCGTTCCATTCGCAAAACGTGCATCAATACCCAATCGTTTAAAAGATACTTTAAATTGATTGTAGGTACCTCCATATAAAAAAGAGCTTGTGATAAAGTTTTCTCCAGATTGAAGAATATTTGTTAATGCTATAAATTGAGCCGCTTGTCCAGACGATGTTGCCACAGCAGCAACACCTCCTTCAAGGGCAGCGATACGTTTTTCAAATACATCCGTAGTCGGATTCATGATACGCGTATAAATATTACCAAACTCTTTCAATGCGAATAAATTTGCACCATGATTGGAGTCCTTAAAAACGTAGGAAGTAGTTTGATAAATGGGAACAGCACGAGAAAGCGTTGTAGGATCAACTTCTTGACCAGCGTGCACCTGTAATGTTTCAAATTGTAAAGACATAATACTTATTTTTTTAATGATTAAATAAACCCAAATTTAAAGGCTTGTTAGACGAACCGCATCGAATAAATTCGTAAATATAACAAAGAGCCAAACGATAGTGTCAAGGCAAACATAAGAATATTATTCTGAATATAACAATTTAACAATTAATTTTAAAATAATATTCTGTTTTAATAACAAATACAACAAAATACAATTAAATCCATCTATTCTATCCGTACTGATGTGAATGTATCTATTCTGTATCTGAATATCCTATTTGTATATCATTTGAAATTTATTTCCCCTTCTACACAGCTATTTTTTGAGTATTCGAATATACACTATTTAAGGCTTCAATCCATCCGTATTAACACATACCAGTTGCCTAGAAAACACATTGAATACAAGTGCTTAAATACATAAAAAACGTCTCATAAATTGCATCAAAACAGATATCAATAACTATATATTTTATTGATAGAACACGGAAACCACTATTATTTCCCCTTGAAAAAAATCATATCCACCCACTAAATTATTTATTTATAAGCGCATTCAATTCTGTAGCAAATCTGTAGTTTTATCGTTTTTTAATCTTTCACATTGAAATATCAGCTATTAGAACTATCTTTTCAGAACACAGAATCTCCGATACTTTTTCGGTGTGGGATTACAAAAAAATTTCATACCAATGTCGCACTTAGAAGATATTTCTTTACAAGTTGTTCAATTTTATTTATCGCTGGATTCAGATCTTGCTTCCTTTCAAAAGCAGGCAAACTATGGATGTATAACGGGTTGTTCTAAATGCTGCACCTCGCCAAATATAGAAGCAACGATTCTGGAAATGCTTCCTTATGCGTTCCACTTATATAAAGACAATCAAGCAGAGACGATTTACGATTCGTTGTTGTCAAACAAATCGCCGATTTGTTCGCTCTACAAAACCCTACAAACGGAAACACAAAAAGGGGGCTGTTCGGATTATGCATATCGGGCATTGGTATGTAGGTTGTTCGGATCTTCCTTTACACGTGATAAAAGTGGAGAATCAACTTTACTAGCCTGTAAGGATATTAAATCTACCTTTCCGACATTGCAGGTGGATGTCAATAAACAAGCCCATGACGGACTGCAGGTTCCATTAGCAACAAACTATTACAATCAACTTTCTGATATTGATTATAATTTAAGTAAACAGCAATACCCCATCAATGAAGCTATGCGGCTTGCAATCGAAATGGTATTGAACCACTTTCATTATAGTGACCCTTCCAGTGAAGATCATAAAAATGCTTCCTAATGCATTTTTTGAATTCATGTGACTCATTTGTATTTTAAATGTGATTCTTATCAATTGATTCGTACTCTTTAAATGGGTAACTTGATTTACCTTTAAAATAGATCAATCATGTGCATTCCACTTTTACATTCAACTATTTTTTTGCTTTGTTTTACATTGACACTTGCTTGTAAAAAAAAAACAGGAATCCATACAACCTGAGGTTAAAGATGTAACAGAATCGGTTTATGCTTCTGGAAAAACTAAAGCGAAAGAACAGTATGCTGTTTACTCAACTGTAAATGGAATATTAAAAAAAATACTTGTAAAACCTGGTGATACGGTTAAAGCTGGTCAAACACTTTTTCTTTTAGATGATGTTAGTTCAGAGTTGGCGCAAAATAATGCGATGCTTACTCTTGAATTAAGCCAAGAGAATAGCAAAGTAAATTCAGACAAGTTGCAAGAACTAGAATTAAATAAAAACATCGCCTTTCAAAAACTTCAGCTCGATTCAAGTCTTTACTTTAAGCAGAAAAATTTGTGGGCTCAAAAGATAGGTACGGAAATAGAATTTGAACAACGAGAACTTACCTATAAAACATCAAAATCAAATTACGAAATTACAAACAGTCGATTTTTACAAACTAAAAGACAGTTGTTAAATGATACAAAACGCGCCTCAAATAACTACACACTCACACAAAAACAAAAATCAGACTATAGTATTGAATGGTACCGTATACGACATATTAAAAGACGAAGGCGAATTAATTACACCACAAACTGCTATTGCTGTAATAGGTTTAAGTAAACAATTTGAATTGGAATTAGAAGTTGATGAAAAAGATATAGCACGAATAAATATTGGACAAAGCTTAGGTTTAAATAAATTATTATTTAAAGCCCCCATTTCCGATCCCTGCACTGTCATGGGTTTAAATTTCCCCAATCGTGTCGGGCTTGCCGCAGGTTTAGACAAAAATGGCGCATACGTCGATGCGTTGGC
>NZ_CALMGQ010000181.1 GCF_937863595.1 uncultured Cytophaga sp. | reverse complement strand
GTATAAAGGGCTGGTGAATATTTTTAATTTCACCTAAGTAGCTAACAAATTTATTTACTCCCCTTTGTGTCCTTACTTTGTATTTATATATAAGGATGGTATTATCTTTTCCATAATCTGTGCCTGAATACGTATTATCAGGTGGAATATTATTATAATATACAGGAGTAGAAATGCCTGTACTAAGTTCATACTGATACATCCATACAGGTGAAAACCAATAGCTATTCTGATAATATAAATATTTTGAATCGTGCGAAAATAAATTGGCATGTATACCACTTTTTATATCTATTATTTGTAGCGTATTAAAATCAAACAATCCTGTTTGGTTATCAAATGGGGCAACAAATAAATAAAATGGGATAGAAGATGTTGAAGCATTGTCTGAAATTTTATTTCCCGGAAATGAACCAAAATCTCCTTTAGTAGAATACACAAGTTGGTAGCCGTTATATGATAATGGGGAATAAGGTATATAAAATGGATTTTCTTTGTATTCAAAATTAGGAATTACATTCACAACTGGCCCTTGGATTTTACAGGAATTTACTTGATAATTTAAAATTTTATTGCTGCGATATTCCAATACCGAAACCCAGGTGTCAATATTGTTTTGATGTTTGATACCGCTAATGGAAGGTGCTACAGAGTCCTTCAAGAAAATATTTTTACTTATTACCTTGCCTTTTCCTCCATTGCCATGCATGTCTATGATGTGGTATTCGAGTTTGCATAAATCCCAAAATTTTCCACATTTATTCGGATAGTAACAACTTGTCACATCATTAATTGGCCTGTTCGTAACATAATTCCAATTCTCTTCGTGTGGTATTGTTTCGAACAAATAGTAATATCTGCGATTACTTTCTTCAATAGGTACAATTAGGCTTGTTGCATATAGGGAGCTAAAATTATAGGCATGTAATTTCCCATTGGACATAACCTGTCCATTGGGTTCATACACGTTTGTGCCATCGTAATAAAAAAGTATGTTGCCTAAGGTGTCGCAAATAGAATTTGCATGAGGAGTCTGTAAATCTCCTTTGTAGTTGGAATTATAAGGATTGTATAAGTTGGTATTTGTAACAGTTACGTTGGGGGTAGTAGAATTGAATTTCAAAATGTATTTAAAACCAATAACTCGTTGATCGGTTTCGTGTTGGGCAAAAAGTATACTTGAAAGAAGATTGAATGTAATAGCTAGTGATAATCTAATGCTCATATATGTATAAAAGGCAGTACGTATCCTTATACAAGATAAGAATACGCACTGCCTTTTGTTTAATTTTATACTTAATATTTAACTACTTTTTTATTAATTAGACTATTGTTATGTCTGATTTTTACAACATACATTCCTTGCGCCCAATCAGTGGTAGAAATAGTATTCAACTCAGATAAAACCGTTGACTTATAAATCGTCTTACCTGTTGCATCTATTACTTCAATAGCTACAGATGTTTGTTTGCCATCTTCCGTATAGGCAGATAGGTCAACCGATAATTGGGTATTAAATGGATTAGGATATAACAGTACTTCTTTTTCGGTTTCTACATTCGTATCGTCTGCTGCAACACGTTGCAATACAGGTGCGCAGGCATTTTCGTAATACAAATTCCAAACTTCCAATTCATACGCAGTTTTAATGACATTATTATGTCCTGCACCTATGTAATAAACATGGTTGCCTGAATAAATTGGGCTTTGAATATACATATCAAGACCTTCCCATGGTTTAACAGTCGTTGCAGCATTAAATGTCCATGTTGTGCCTGATAGAGATGCCTGATAAATGTTAGCAGATTTATAAACGCCAGATGCAACCGTAGTGGTCGTATTTATTGCACCCGAGTTTAATACACCATAGTAAATTACACCTGTCGCCAGATTGATTGTAAATACGCCTGATAAATTTGATGTAGTCGTTATTTGTTCAATTGGATTTGGATTGCTACTTAATGGCAGGCGGAATAAATTAGCTGTCCCTTTTTGTCCACGTGCATAGTATAAATTACTTCCCAATACCACTACATCCGAACTTGCATACACATCATTGGTGAATGTTAATTGCCCAAGTGTTGTTGAATACAAATTATTGTTTTGTAGATACACAACTCCATTGCCTGTCATTATTGCTTTTAAACTAACATTTCCTACGTTACTTATTGAAACATTATTAGAGTATAATGCATTTGTTCCTTTTTCAATAGCATATACATCATTTCCCATAGTCATGAAATCAGATACATTTATACTAAGAGATAAACCAGGAGTAACGCTATTTGTAGCCAAATCAATTTTCCATAATTTGCCTGTGCTATTTTCTGTATAATATAGATACGAAAGACCACTTAATGTTGCAACACCAATCTTTGTAAATGCTCCAGCTGCAGGAATAGCTGCATTGCTAATACCAGGCAGTTGATTGATTACCCATTTTTGAAGTGCAGCACTGTAGCTGTAGAAATAAATTTTACCATCTCTGCCAGCAAAATAAATATTGCCACCGTAAGGTGCTAAATTACTACCTGGTGCTTTGCGGTTATCGCTCAATACACCAGACTGCCAGCCTGAAGTACCTGCATTGGTATTGCCACTTGCTGATACTGCGTGAACAGTTGTTTGCAATTGTGTATAACAACCACCGGCACCATTTACTCCTATGTTAATAAGATAAGCTCCAGGATTAGAAGCCGTAAATTGTACAGAATTAGGTGTTGGATTTACAAAAGTGCCATAACCAACGGTAGGATAAGTAGGTGCTACCCATGCATTGATATTGCCATTGGCTGTTGGATTATTTACATTTATTAATACACTATTAGAACATGAATAAATATCTGCATCTACAGTTGGTCGTAATGTTGGACGAATGATAAATGTTCTTACAACGGGTGCGCCGCAAACACCCGTAATAGTAACTTTGCCTACAAAATCTGTTAAGCCACCTGTAGGTAATTTACCTTGCACATTTTGTTTGTTAATTCCGCTTATTATTGTTTTGTTGTATGTGTTTGTTTGGTCATCGTATTGGTTGCCTGGTAATTCCCACGTATATATAGCATTATTACTAACCCACTTTGACATGCCTAGATTAAAACTACCTTGACAATCTAAACTGACCAGTGTGCCTGGATCGTCTACATTTGCGCCATTTTGTTGTACATGCCCAAAATCTGGCTGGATAATATTAAGTGTAATGTATTTAGTAACCGTGTTACATTGGCCAGTAACTACTACTGCAATAGGTACATTACCAACTTGCGTAAAGCCACTTATGTAAATTCCAGTATTCCAATTATTTTGAACTGTTGCGCCAGGAGCATACCAAGCATAACTTGTTCCTCCATTGGGAGCACCTGAGATTTGTACACCTTCGTTACATTGGAAGTCTATCTTTGGAGCAGTTAACGTAAAGTTCGGGATTGATGACGCAAATGTTATGTTTTTAGTTGCTTCGCCTTTACCACATCTTCCAAAAGCAGAAAGCCCTTCTCCCTTTGCAGTTAATGAATGATAATAACTTTGAGAATTCCATTTAACTTTGATATCAGTAGCAGGATTTCCTGTAAAAGATATAAACCATGCTGCAATAGTAGGACCCACGTCTAGAAAAAACTCAGGTTGTCCTGCTGGAGTTACGCCAATTCTTCCCCAGCCACCCTTACAGTATTCGAATTCAGTGATTGCTAATGCACCGTTACTGAAATCAAACGGTTGTAAATATCCATGAGCAATAATAAAATCCTGTATGTTTTTACCACCAATTTCTGTTATTTCACCACCAGTTATTTTCCAAGTAATACATCGGACATTATCATAGTTCAAGCTATAATTATTACTTGGGGAACACACCCTGTCCGGACCATCAATTGCAACGTCTTTACACCCCAGACTCACTGAATACGCATTGAGATGTGTTGTAATTATTAAACTGGCAATGAAGAACAGTTTAATGAAAAATCTAAAATTGTTTTTTTTCATAGTTAAAAGTAAAATGAGTTAAATGTTTATTTTTCTTGCAATACTCATTTTTTTTTTTTGCAAATTGCAAGTAATATAAAACAAATAATTTAATAATTATGAAGAACCTCTTAATAGTGATATTTTTCACTTCAATATTTTCAAATGTGTTCGCTCAATCTGATTCACTCTCAGAAAAAGGTGTTGCAACATATAAAAATAATGTCCAACTAAATCTTTTAGGATTTGCTGGATATTTTGGCTTACAATATGAACGGGCTTTAAGTAAACACGTGTCTATAAGCTTAATTGGAGATTATTTTTTCCCCTTTGCACGATTAACATCAGATCCAACACCAAGTAATTTCTATAAAAAGAATTATTTTATTCATGCCCAAGCTAGGTATTATTTTACTAAGAAATCAACATTTAATAATGGATTTTATCTTGCTGGCGATGTAGGTTATAAGTATTCTAAAGAATACAACGTAAAAGATAATGACATTTACGTTGAAAATAGAGCCCCTATTGTTGGAGGAGGTTTGGGGTATCAATTGTTAATTAAAAAGCGTTTCGTTGTTGATGCTGGTTTTACAACAGCATTCAGTATTTGGCAACAGATTAATTCTAGTTCAAATAATTATGGGTGGGTAAAAAGTAAAAGCAGGACATTAGATATTCCTCTTTATATAAATATTGGGTATGCTTTTTGATTGTTTTTATAGCTGATGTTTAGCTGTGGTATAAGATAAATCTAAATTGATAGAGGAGAAGCAAGGGGTGCAACTCCTTACTCCTCTTCAATCAATTCTTTCGAAAGGTTTTTAGTGATCTTTTCCAAATCTGAAATGTTTTCTAAAATTTTAGATTCGCAATATTTTTTTTCTTCCTGAGACACATCATGTTTCATTATATCTGACAAACCCATTATTCGAGCAATGTTGGCGCGTATTTCATGGGCATTGGTGTGCGCCAAATTTTCAATACGTTTGTTTTGTAAAGACAATTTAACAGTACGTTCAGCTACTTTATGTTCAAGAGAAATATTTAGAATGTTGAGTGCTTGATTTTTTTCATCTAGCTCTTCCGTTAGTTTTAATAAGGTCACTCTGTTTTTATGATACATTAATTTAAAAGTGAAAAAACTTGTGTATAGAAGAACCGCAATTGCTATTTTGGCAAAGAAATTATACACATAATATTTTTTTATAAATTCAATATCAGGTATGTGATTGAAGCGATAAAGTATTAGTTCGTCAAGGCCAACAATAAGAATGATGTATAATGCAATTACTCCAAACATAATTGTTTTTTCATTTTCAAAAGAGAAAATAAAAAAAGGTACCACACCTATGGTAATGATTGCATATGGCATCCATAAAAACATACCTGCATGTACAAAATGGTTTATGAAAATGGGGTAGACAATTACAATAAATACGGGTAAAATGGACGTAATTATTTTAGCATAACGGATGTGATTGAATTTGGTTAGTAACAGCTGAAGCTACTGAAGGCAATTAATACGATGTATCGACTGTAGCTATTTATACCATCATGTGTAACAAAAAGAGTCGCAACAATTAACGGAAAAGAAAGTCCTAAAATGTAAAGCACGTTTATGCTATTTGTAATGCGAATGTATTCTTGTTTTAAAGGATTGCTTTCAAAAGCAGTTCCTAGGTTTAAAATTTTTTTAAACTGTGACATATGATTTGACAAATCAGTTCGGTTCTAAAAGTAGTGCTAAAAATGTTACTAAATATACGTATTTAAATATTTAAAGGATAGGGGATTAAATAAATATTTTACAATACTCGAATTTGATTGAATAGCCAAATTTTTTAAATTCGGTTGCTCAGTGTTTAAATTTTCCCTCCTCCCAAAACCTGCACTTCAGAACCTTCGGCTAAAAAGATAGAAGTGGGTTTGGTTTCCAAATACGGTACAAATGCTTCACCAAATAATTCTTTTGTGCTGAAAGAGAAATTTAAGTTGTGCATTCGGTAAACTTTCCAACGTGGGTGTACCACTTCGTAGGCTGACGTTTTAGTATCAGACAACTTGGTATAGCCCCAATAGTGTTCGGTTATAAATTCAGCTTCGCTGCCAACTTTAATATCTATAGGTTCAATACCTGCTTTAACACGTATGAAATTCCATTTGTTATTTACTTTCCATTCATATTCAACACGCTGCTCATTGTCTACCAAGTCCCATTGATGGCGCATGGGTAAGGTGTGGTATTTCTCTTTATAAATCGTATTTGCTATAAATGTTACCATTGTTTTAGGAACAATCTCTTTAATAAAAACTACGCCGCGTTTCCATTCTTCGCCGTCTTTATAGCGTACATAAAAACGCAAATTTACTTCCGGGAAAGAATGATGATTGGGAATTTTAAAACCTTTGACTTTAACAGCATCAAATAAAAAACCTACGATAGAAACATAACAGGTGTCATTCCAATAATCTAATTCTGTATGAGCCGGAAGATACGGTTTCAGAATTTCAGGATCTACAGCATAGTTTGCTAAAATGATTTTTCTCCATTGGGCTGTAAGGAATGGTTTTGGCATAGTAGTTAGGATTGATGTATTAAATATAAGAATATGGAGTGGGCAATCATAGTATTTTAACACATAGCAACAGTTGATTGTTGAGATGGAAATTCACTAAAATAACTTATTAGAACGGAAAACTTAACTCGTTTTCCGTTATATTAAATACGAAGGCAATGAAAGCTGTTCAGCGCATGTATAAAAAAAATATCTAATGTATTTTAAAATATGGAATTTCAAAAAGAGGGCAACTTGACTTTGATTGCCGTGGGGGCAGCCAACAGTTTAGCCAAGGGGTTAGCCAGGAAATAGAAGCTTCAGAATCATCGTTCAGATATTAAAAATCCCGCTTTATGCGGGATTTTTAATATTCTAACTTGAACGAATAAATTAGTTATATAGCGATATCTAAATTTCCAACGAGTAGTTCTTCGTCTGTAGGTTTTGCAATATTTTTTTCAGATAATTCTTTATCCATATCCGCAACTTCGGGCAATGGAGAAGTCATCATTTTTTCTTCTGATGTAAATGAGCCATCACTAGTAGGTTTTGCTTTATTTGCTACTAAGGATGCAATAGAAAATTCTCTAGCACGATACGTAAACTGTGCTGCTTTTTTATATTCTTTGGCAAGATACAATTGTTTTGCATAACGCTCATATTGAATTCCTTTCCCAAAGTCTCCTGTAAATATTTTTCCATTTTTTACAGCCATATGATTCATCCCTAACAAACGATTTGTTTTTAAAATCATGTATTTAGTCTTTGTTGGATCGGGTTGTACTGGCGATTGTGATTGTAAAATAAATGCAAAAAGGATGAATGCAATTAAGGATAACTGTTTTTTCATGATAGGTATAAATTAAAGGTTTAATATTGGTGAACTCTTAATAATGAACCACATAATAAGATGTAATAAACTATACGTGTTGTTTTACAAATGGTTGTTTGGTACTATGTTATCTAAAAACGATAATGTCTGAAGTATCGGTTGCCATATTTATAAATAGGGGCGAAAGCGTTAATTCTTTACATTCGCACGTAGTAAGTTTTAGAGTGTCTTTTTTAGAATCTATAATTTCAAATGCAATGTTACAATCTTTTCTAGTGTGTGTAAAATGGATTCCATCTTTTGAAAATGCATGGCTCATATAACTATCCATACTGTCTAAGTTTTTATTTTCTACACGCAAGGTGAATTGTGTGGAAGAATCACCCATAGAGAATAGTTCAAGCGTTTGTTCTATACTATCTGTTGAGACATGATAATTATGCTTAGAAATGTGTGTATTGAGTGGCGTATTGGATGAATTACATGCAAAAAATAGCACAAGAGTCAATGTTAGGAATAAATATAGTTTCATATTGGTTTGAGAAGATAATTTGGATTATATTATATGAGTACTAAAATAGGTAATATACTATGAATAACCTTGGTAATATTTTATTTTTGGACACCTAACTTCTTTTCGAAAGGAAAACATATATCATATAATTATTTGGTCTTATGAATATAAAATCAATTGCACCCAACAAAATACAAATAGGGCTGATTTTTTTTGCTGTTATGAGCATGTCATTTTTATTGAAACCTGATTATGCAAATAGTACGATAGATTTCAAAATTAAAAATGCAGGTATTAGTGTTACGGGTTCATTTAAAAAATTCGAAACATCTATAGAATTCAATGAATCTGCTAAGGCTCCAAGTTCAATTAAAGCAACCATTCAAGTGGGTACCATTGATACGGGAATTGAAGGAAGGGATAAACACTTGAAAAAAGAAGAATATTTTAATGTTGAAACGTATCCAACGATAACGTTTGTAAGTACAAAAGTATTGAAAACAACAACTGGAAGTTTTATTGTAGAAGGAAATTTAACAATTAAGGGCGTTAGGAAAGAAATAAAAATTCCCTTTACGTATATAGATAATACTTTTCAAGGTACACTTTCATTGAATAGACGCGATTATAATGTTGGTGGGAGCAGTATTACAATGAGCGATGATGTTGCGATTATGCTAAAAGTGGTAATTTTAAAATAAATAAAAATATTTTTTTTAATCTATGAATAGAACAATAGACCAAAAATGAAATAATAAATAATTTTATACTGCTGATACTAAGATGAAGCTGTGTTGATTGCCTTTGTAGGTATTATATAATAAGATATTTTTAATGGGATTAGCAACTTCTATTTTTAATAATGCCAAAGGTTCTGTTCGACTTAATACCATTGATGCAAGCCATAAAGCAACAGCGCTTGAAGTTGGAAACTCTCCCGTTAAATGTTTGTAATAAGTAGTTGGGGTTTCTTTAAGTTGATTTTCAACTAGTGCATAATAATTGTTTAAGCGCGCATCTCCATTTTTTCCAGAAACGATTAAGTCAACCTTTTCTCCTTTTGGTAAAGCCGTATTTATGAACTGAGACAATTCTTTCTCAAGCGTCTCTGTTTTTTTTGTAACGAATGTTTTAATTGCTTTGACTTCAGCTGTTGCATTTGACTTTACAGTATTTACAACGAACATTGCAGCGCCTTCACCAGCAATTGAGCCGTCTGTGGTAGAATTGAGGAGCTCTGTATTTGATAGTATTTCCTTTTTGTAAGAGCCTGCTAAATCTTCTATGGTATAATTGTATTCTGAAATTTCATCCACACCGCCAACCAAATAGGTATTTGTGGGATGGTCACTTAAAAGCATTTCAACATCAATCAATGCATTTTCAAATGCCAAACCTCTATGAACATGAGTGATGTTGTATCCTTTATTTTTATACATAATACCAAGCTGTCCTGCTATTGCATTGGTAGTACTTTGTACAAAGTTAGTCGGTGTTAATCGGCCTTCTTGATATTGAATAATTTGATTTAAAAATTTAATACAATCTTCTAGTCCGCCGTTTGCAGTGCCTAATATGATACCATCCACTTCTTGTTTTGCAAGCACCTCATTACCTGTTGCAATACCCATTTTTACGGCTTTTCCAAGACGCCTTAACACATTTGGAGGAATGCTGTCGTAATTATTTTCTGTTGCGTATAATTTATTTTCAACTGATTCTGTAATAGAACGTAATGTTGGCTCAACGAAAGATTGTTGTGCGGTAATGCAAGATGTTTGATGAATGTAAAACATATAGATTACACGATTGAGAAGATGAGCGAACTACAATTTCCTGCAAAACCAAAGGAGTTAGACATAACGTGTTTAACAGGTGCTTTTTGAAATGTTGCTAAGGGTTTTAATCCCGTCCCTTCAATTGGCTGAACGCTATTCGCAGATGGATATAATTCTTGATGTTGTAAGGCTAAAATACTGAAGACAGCTTCAATTGCAGCAGAAGCGCCAAGCGTATGTCCTGTTAATGATTTTGTAGAGACAAAAGGAGGTACATTATTAAACAAACGAATCATAGCCGCACTTTCTGCCAAGTCGTTATTCTCAGTACCTGTACCATGTGCGTTGATATAGCTGATGTCGTTTGGATTCAACCGGGCAACTGCAAGTGCTGTGCTCATTGCTTCATACGGACCATCACCTGTTTCGGAGAGCGCAGATGCGTGGTAGGCATCATTTGCATTTGCGTAGCCGCTCAATATAGCATACGGTTTTTTATTTTTGCAATCCGATTCTTTTTCTAAGACTAAAAAAGCTGCAGCTTCACCTAAATTTAAACCAGATCTATTTTGATCGAATGGTTTACATTTTTCTGAAGATAAAATATGTAAGGCATTAAAGCCATTAATCGTAAATTTTGCTAAGCTATCTACGCCACCCACAATGACACGTTTTGCTTTTCCTTGATGAATAAGTCGTGCACCGTACATGATTGCATTTGCAGAGGAAGAACAAGCTGTATTGATCGTGTTACAGATACCTTGTATGTTGTACAATTCTTGTAAGTAAATAGCAACGGATGCTAGATCGTAACTTTCAACATACGGTGATGTAGTTGAATTGCGATTTGCATCTTGATACAATTCATCTGTAAGACACATGCCACCTACTGTAGTACCGTTAATTAAAGCTGTGTCTGCAGACTCTAATTCTGCTTTTGTTAGATTGCTATCAAGGATTGCTTGATTACATGCATGCTGTGCAAGCAAACTTGTTCTGGTGATATTTAATGCATCAACGTTTAATTGTTGCTTTAAAGAATTGTTTGTGCGCTTGATTTCTGCAAATGGAAGTGTGCTTGCATAATTTGTCTCAAACAATTCTAAGGTACCAATACCAGTTGTACTATTTTTTAAAGCCAATCTGTTTGATTCAACGGACTCACCTATAGCGCTAATGATACCAATCCCTGTTACAACAATTCTATCCACAAAAAAATTATTTTGTTCTGTGTTGTTCAATGTAAGCAACCATTGTATTGATATCTGTCAATACTTTACGACCATCTTTAGGATCCGTAATTTTAATTCCATATTCTCTATCCATTAAAACAATTAATTCTAATGAATCGATTGAGTCAAGACCTAAGCCTTCACCAAATAATGGCTCATCGTCTTTAATGTCAGCAGGTGTTACAGAGATTAAATTTAAGAACTTGATTATTTGTTCTTTTACTTGGTGTTTTAATTCAGCAGTTTCCATATATAAATTTAAATCAAATTTTTCTTTTTAAGACCAATAATGGTTATTCCTTGTATGATGATGATAAACCCAACAAGCGGAAGTGTTGTTTCTAACACATCCCAGAAATTTCCACGTTCCAAAAATAAACCGTAATACGATTCCAAGCACCAATATAAGGGTGACATTTTCATTACAACTGCAAATGATTGCGGCATTGCAAAGGATGGAACTAATATACCACTTACAGCAGCAAGTATCACAATTGATACAGCACCAAATCCATTTGCTTGCTCTTGAGTTTGAGCAAAGGTGCCAATACATATTGCATAGCTTATTGCTGCGCCACCACACAATACAGATACAATAAATAAACCTAACAAATCACTCGGCATGTTTAGGGCTGGCAGTCCAATGAATGGGAAAATCCAAATGCCTAAAGAGAATATAACAACAACTTGCGATAAGGTAACAGCTAGGTAGGTTATTTGTTTAGAAAATAAAGCTACTAAATAATTAGTTGGAAGTGTTTTGAGGCGAACAAAACTACCACTGCGTTTTTCTTGAACAATGCTGCCTCCTAGCGAAATAACTATAAAGAACATTGCAAAGATGGTCCATGCCGGCACATTGTGTTGCGTAGCATTCGGTATGGTTTTGCTGCCATCTTTAGCTGCAGCAATTTCTTCGATTGAAATATTTTTTTGGAGAATTTCCATCTGCAAGTTTTGAGGCATTGGCTTCTCATTTAGTGTAACGTATAATTGCTGCACTAATTTTTTACCTTCTATGATTTGAATGGCGCTTGTAAGGGCACCGTTTATAGACTGAAGGAAGGATTGTTGTAATACAGGATTGTAGAAAAATAACAAGGACTCTGATTTCTCAAGTGGAGTTTTGTGCACTTTTGTACTGTCATTCAATCCAAATTGTTGCAAAGCATTTGTTGTTACTTGCGTTGTTTTTTGCTGAATAGAGGAGGAGAAGGTTGTTGGGATAATGATTGCAATGAGTGCATCTTTATCGTGCATCAATGTGTTTAGTGAATTGGCAGACAAATCGCTTGATACCAATTCCATTTTAAACATTCCAATTTGGTTTAAGGCATCTATAAACTCTGTGCTTGTTTGTGCGGTATCTTTATTGCAAACTAGGAGAGGGATTTTATTTTCGTTTACTAATTCAAAGGTGCTATTTTGAATCGTAGTAATAACCAATACCAATAGTATGGGCATTACAAACATTAATAGCAAGCCAACCTTATCGCGTAATAAGAGTAAGGTATCCTTTCGTATGGTTGTCCAAAGTTTAAACATCTTAGTTTCTGTACTCCTTGCCAGTTAAGTGAAGAAATAGGGATTCCAAATTCTCTTCGTTATGTGTTTGAAGTAATGTCGCTATTTCACCACAGGTAAGAATTTTACCATGGTCCATTAATGCAATTCTATTACACAAATCTTCTGCTTCCGTTAATTGATGTGAAGTATATACCAGTGTCATACCTGCTTCATTCAATTGTTTTAGATATTCAATGATTGCATGTCGCGTTTGTATATCTACACCAACTGTTGGTTCATCCAAAAATAATATTTTAGGTTTATGAATAACGCCTATCGCAAGATTTACACGTCGTTTCATACCTCCAGAAAAAGTTTTGACAGCTTTATTTTTAACATCCATCAAGCCTAGAATTTCTAGCAATTCATGGATGCGAACTTGAATTTCTTTTTTTGATAATCCTGCCCATGCACCAAAGAAGGTTAAGTTCTCTATTGGACTTAATTCTTCATAAAGTGAAAAATCTTGAGGTACATAACCAAATAATGTGCGTGATTGTTTGTTGGTTATATGTTGATTGAATAAATCTACTGAGCCTGTTTGAGGTTTTATTAAACCTGTCATTAAGCTCATCAACGTAGACTTACCTGCACCGTTTGGTCCGAAAAGACCAAAGCGTTCACCTTCAAAAATTGTCAAATTGAAATCATTGAAATAAACACCTGAATTTTCGTTGTATTGAAAAGATAGGTTTGATATATGTATAGCAGGCTTAATTATTTCTGCCATTTTATGGTACTTAATTCTTTAAATGCTTTTTTCTCTACTTCTGAAATTTCAAGTAGGTAATCTCCCATTACATCAAAATCAGCTTGCGATGTGATTCTTCCTTTGTAAATACCTGCTGCTTGAATTGCGGCATTACGCCACATGTCACCAGACTGGGTGAATGTTTTTGATATTTCTAAAAGATTGTCGTCGTTATGAAACGCATGGGCTTGCTGTAAAAAAGCGCCATAAATAAATCGGAAGCCACCGCCACCGGTGCCGATTTCTTCTTGCATGCGTACCAACTGAGCTAAATAAAGACCCGCTTTTTCAACGCCTAATTTATCTCTCCACTTTTTAATTTTATTGCCAGTATATTTTATGCCACTAACGCCAGCAATCCCACCAGGGATGTGCAACATATCTCGAACATTTCTTTTTACCCCGCTTACAATTGCTTTGCGTATTTGGTCGTCAGTAACAAGTGTTGTTGAAGGTTTTGGAAAATACACTTGTCCTTTTGGAGCTAAGGCGCCTTTTGCAAAGCGAACGCGTTCTAGTTCATAACTCGTCAAGGTGGTCGTTGTTTCCATAACAGGGTCACTCACTAAATAATTGTCGCCCTCTTTACCATAGACAATTAGATTATGCGCGTTAAAATGGAAACGATATTCTTTGGGGAAATAGCTTAGAAAGTATACACCCACTTGACAACCTACGGGTTGTCCTGATTGTATGCATTCGTCTAAAAATTGTTGTGCTTTTTCTTTTGAGTTAAATGTTTTACGAATAACATCAATCCCTAAAGATTGTGCCGTTCTTTTAAAAATCAAGCCTGGCATGGTACGAAATGCAATTGCCGGACCGCCATTAATTTTCATTAAAGGGATGTATATATAAAACAATCCAGAACCAATGCCAAAGGCAAGCGGTTCGGTCATTTTAGAAACCCCAACACTGCGTAATAAGTTTGTCGTAACTCCATTTTCGCAATGAGCCGCCTGTAGGTGTTCAAATGTGTTAGGCATTAAGGGAAATGTTTTTTAGTTGTTCGATACTAACCTCAAATAAGTCAGTGTATTTTTGAAGTGTTGAATTCGATAATTTATTAAAAATACTTGGCTTTAAATGTCTTTTAATCGTCCATTTCCAAAAACCAGTATAAGCAGAAACAATTGTTAAATCCATTACACGTAATTCAATGTAATAAGCGATTGGACTTAATTCTCCTTTTAAAACTGCATTCTTTGCTGCTTCAACTTTCTTATTGATATCATCCCACGTAATACCAAGTGCATCAGATTTTACCTCCCAACCACTGCTGAGTTGAGTGACATACTTTCCAGATTCATCTACCGCATAACAAACTTCTTTTGTAAAATTATTCAACCCACTTGGATCTTGAGGTGTTTCGTCTTTTTTCATAGTAGGAAGTTTCGTTAGGGTTTAAAAATTAACAAACAGTTAGCATGCTATAAACATAAGAGAAACGAGCACTTTCTGGAACAACAATAAGAATCTTCTCTCCTTTTTTTAACTTCCCACTGTGCAATAATTCGTCTATCATTAAGTAGATTGAACCTGCACCAACGTTACCTACGGATGTTAAGTTTGTAAACCATTTCTCTTCAGGAATGGTCATTCCATTTTCAGTAAGTTTGTTTGATATTTTATCTTTAAAAAACGCACTAGACATGTGTGGTAGGAAATATTGAATTTCATCAACCGAATGTCCACGTTTATCAAATACTACTTTCAATTTATCAAATCCTAATTCGATGATGTTTTCACGTAGTATTTTTACGTCTTGCTTCATGCTTAAAATAGACTGAGAAACAATTTCCTCAGGCGTATAATCCATGTATCCCTTTAGCGAGCCGTCTTCTAATTTGTCGCCACCCATATACATACATGTTTCAACCTTGTGTGCATAGGATACTGCTTCAATCCAATCGATTCGTAAACTAATTTCGTTTTCATTTGGTTTATCTGAAAGCAAAAATGCACCTGCTCCGTCTGATAACATCCAACGTAGAAATTCTTTTTCAAAACTGATGGAAGGATTTTCTTCTAATTCAGTTAATTTTTGAACTTCATCTTCAAAAACATCTGAGCGAAGTATTCTAGATGTGCGTTCTGAACCAGCAACAACTGCTGTTGAAACATCGCCAGCCCGAACCGCCATGTATGCATATTTTAATGCGTGTAGACCCGCACAGCAATTTCCCGATGGCGATACAACGTCAATCGCATTCGATTCAGGTAACCAGCCATGTACCATTACTGAATGAGATGGCATCATTTGATCTGGGCTTGAAGTACCACAGCTCAATAATTCTATCTTCTTTAGCTCTTCGGGATTATTGTTAAATAATTTCCGAATAGCTAGCGATGCCATTTGTGCATTTGTATGCGTAGCCGTTCCATCTTTTTTAAGTGCATAAAAACGTCGCTTAATACCATTGTTTCTAAGAACGATGCGTTTTGATTTAGACGTTTGATTATTTATATAACCAAGATATTCTTCTATTTCATCGTTTGAAACGGGTTCATTAGGAAAAAAACTTGCTGTTTTTATAATATATACTTGCTTTGCTGACATCCCCAACACGGTTAATTCAATGTTTGATATTTTTTTCTTTTTTCATTAATCTGCTTTTTCAAAAACGGCTTGAAAAGCACTTCATTAATAGCTATTACAATAGGTGCAACTATAAATAATGCAATTAATAAATAATATTTATAAGCGGTTACCCAAGGCTTACGATTTGATTTATTTTTAATCAAATTTGCCCAAATTGAAAATAACTTGCGCGCTCTTTGTTCAATAAACATTAAGTTCGCTTTTACGACTACGGCATTTTGCGCTATTAGTGTATCCTGCATTCCAGACCAACTTTCTTTATTTAAAAAATAAGAAATTGTTCTTCCAAACGCAGTCGAACCTTTTATGTCGCTATCTGAAACGCCAGGTATCGGAAATATAGAGAGATATTTTTCTTTCTTTCCTGATAACATCCAGTATAAAATACTTACTGCACTTAAATGGTTGTTGTGTTTATCTACTAATGCTATATTTCCAACAAGAATTGCGTTGGCTTCCTTCAATAATACTTTAACTTTATCTTGACTGTTTAGCCACATATTACGTGCACCAATCAATGTAATCACTGGAGTATTTTCCATGATTTTTTTCACTGCAGTATCCTTTAAGGCACTCGTTGCCGGAATGCTTGGTGATAAGAACCAGGGTTGATAAGCAAATATGATTAAATCATATCGTTCTTGCTTAAAAGTAAATGCTTCTAATTCAATAGTCTCTCCTAATACACATTCAGGCATGGCATCAAAAAAAGTGTCTGAAGTCCAAGGGAAAGGAAAGTCGTTTTTAGGTTTGATGGTTATTTTTTCTATAGTAGCCCCCGCTTCTATCAATGGGATAGAAATAGAATCAACAATTTCTGTCAATTGCCCGCTCTGTGAGTAATATAGGATTAATATTTTTTTTGACATTTTATAGGGGTGTCAAATATTAAAATTGATCTGTAGAAAGTGTTTTTGATATTTTACTATAATTCAGGATGGCATCTTTAACTACTTGATCGAAATTTTTATATTCAGAAATTATTTTTTTTCTATCATCTTCAAGATTTGAATTATATCCTAAAAAACTTGGAGCATTATCTTGAATCATATAGCGTAAGAAGCGGTATTCAATATTAGAAGGATTTTTAGAAATGGTAGTTTCTAATTTATTTTTCCCTTCTTTCATGAAAGACAATTTATCTTTTGGGTTGCCCACTAAGTCCGCTTTTTTCATCAATAATGCCCCTTCATAGGCTAGAAGTGAAGGGTTCGATTTTAAAATTTTCAACTCAGCATTTACGGTATTAATATCATTAGATGCAAAAGTTGCATAATATGCTTTCTTATCGAAACTATCATAACCTATCGTAATCAGCTCATTTGAAGAGGGATTGATTATGAAAAGAGATAAGAAAATTGATAATAATGCCATGTTTTATAAAATTCAATATCAAAGATAAAGAATCCTACTAGGTTCTACAACTACAAAAAATATTATAGAACGTAAATTTTTCAAATGTTAGTTACTTTTGTTCTTATTTTTGTGTTTCCCCTATATAAGATGTGAGGTAACAGTGAATGACAGGGTGTTATTATTTATTTTTCGAATAGAGAGGTCGCCATGGAGTTTATCCATAATTCTTCTGCAAATGTATGGTTCACTTGTTAAATTATATAAATAGGCCAAGTCTTTTTGATAAGGAGCAAAAAATACATTTAAGTATTTGTCATCTAGGTTAATAGACTCAAACGTAAGTGTAAAATAGAAAATGGTACCTTTCCTATATAGTGCTAATATTGGCGTAGAATTAGGTGACAATCTTAACTTTTCATAAATAACGAATAAGTTATTCATTCCTTCAGTAAGCATTGTTATATCCGCTAGGGTATTAAAATCTAGAGTATCACTTTCTGAGAGGTCGATTTCGGAGGTATTATAATAATCTTTTGTAAAGTCTAATAAATCAATAGGTTGTATATTTATTACATGTTGATTTATTTTGAAAATTTGAGACGTTATGCTCAATTCTTTATCTAATTGAATAGCGCTTGTATTTATTAAGTGAAACAGCTCCTTTAATTTTTTTGGATCATCTTCAAGTGTACTGATATTATATATTCCCATTATTGAACGTATGGGACCTTGTAAATTATGAGAGGCACGATAAATAAATGTTTCTAAATTTATCTGAGCATTTCCAATGATTTTATTTTTAGTATTAATGCGCTTATGTATTGATATTAAGTAGTTTTCTTTTTCAGTGCTTTCTTCAACAAATGTGTAAAAGAGATATAAACTAGCCAAAATTGACAATAGGATATTGACATTTCCCATGATTAAGTATGAATTTGCTTCAATGGGAGTGACTTTATAATTGTAAAAAAATAAAAATTGGGTAGTTACAATAGAAATACCTATGTGTAAATGGTTTAGGATTAAATAAAATTTATTCCGTGTATCGATAACAAGAAGCATGGTGATATATTCTGCAATATAAAAGTAACTGTTATTAGACTTTGCCCCATAATACAAATTAGAAACAAAAATGGCTTCCGTAATAAACAATAATAATAATGTACCTGCAATATCGGTTTGTTTTCTATTAAAATAATATGCGGCTATTAGAATTGGAGAAACGATCGCAATATAAATCATCGCAGAATACATTTTAAAAGCTGCATCTGGAATCAATCCCAATAAGGTAATAATAACAGTTATAAAAATATATTTTTCAATGCGATTCTCTCTACGAAATAACTCATTGCTGTAGAATTTATTCATATTTTAAATAAAGACTTCATGTGTCGACTATAAATATTGATATTTAATTACGTATTATCAAGTAATGGGCAAATAATTTGAGTGTTGATAAATAAAATGCCGATGAAATTTATCTTGATTTTTAATATTGGCTATGTTTAATTAGAAATGGAAGGATTTGCTAAAATAATTATTTTAGATTCAACGTGTTAATAAACGGATGCATTTAGATGATTTGTTTGTTGCAATCTCTATCTTTAATAGTAGATTGATGTGTCTAATTTATTATGCGTGTTAAGGACGATTCCGAAGAGAAATTTATTGTAAACCCCAATCCCGAGGTGCCCATTGGACAAAACTCCTATTGGGTTAATAAAATTTACAATGGGTTCCCTGCATTCCAAAGTGAAAATTATAAGAAATATTTTTTAGGACAACTAATTTCAATGATTGGTACTTGGATGCAAATCGTTGCTCAAAGTTGGCTGGTATTGCAATTAACAGACTCTGTATTTTTAATTGGCCTAGTAATGGCATTGTCCACTTTGCCCACATTACTTTTTACTTTATTTGGAGGCGTTATTGTTGATCGATTTCCTAAAAAAGATATTTTATTTGCAACTCAAATTGCGTCCATGATATTGGCTTTTTTATTGGGGGTATTAACTATATTTGGTTGGATCACTATTTGGGAAATTTGTACAATCTCATTTTTGTTAGGCACTGTAAATGCAATTGATGCGCCAGCTAGGCAAGCGTTTGTTTCTGAGTTAGTAAATAAAGAACAACTTGCTTCTGCAATTGCATTAAATTCTGGCGTGTTTAATAGCGCTCGAGTAATCGGACCTACGGTTGCTGGTATTATGATTGCAATTATTGGTACGGGCGGTGCTTTTATTTTAAACGCCTTAAGTTATATAGCTGTATTATTTGCATTGAAAAAGATAAAAATCGATTCTGTCATTAAAACACATTTACCAAATCCCATTGTTGCAATTAAAGAAGGTTTGGATTATTCTTTTAAACATCCCATCATTCGAACCTTGTTTTTAGTAATTGGAATTGTTTCAATCTTTGGTTGGTCTTATACTACTGTCTTGCCTGTAATAGCAAAAAAAGTTTTCCATGTAGATGCCGCTGGCTTGGGGTATTTATATGCAGCATCAGGATTAGGTTCGTTGTTAGCTACAATAACAATTGCATTGTATTCTAAGAAATTTTCACCTCTTTATTTTATTGTTGGCGGAACGCTAATTTTTTCAATAAGTATCTTCTTATTTAGTTTTACGGATAATATTCATACAGCATCTATATTGTTATTTTTCAGCGGATTTGGATTATTATCTTTTGCATCTCAAGCCAATACTACGATTCAAATGCTTGTAAAAAGTGAATTTAGAGGAAGAGTGATGAGTATTTATGTGCTGATGTTTATTGGATTAACGCCATTTGGTAATTTGCAGATTGGTTGGGTGTCTGAATATTTTGGAACTTCCTTTGCTTTGCAAGCTGGTGCAACCATTGTGATGGTATCTGGTCTGGTCATATTCTTCTTAAGAAAAAGAATTATAGATAAGTATCGGGGGTATAAAATATCGCAATAAATACAAGCAATAGCAAATTCGATTATCGTAATTTTTTTCCGAGCTTTTCAATTTGTTTAAGCCATTTATTACGTTTATCGACTGTAGCATTTTTAACAATACCAATATAGGTTACTTTGACAGGATTGATTCCACAAAATTGCAATGTTGATTTCTTCAATTGATTTACACTTGGGTTTCCAAACATTAACTTATAATACCAACTAGGTTGATCTAGTGTTGTGATTATATGCGCAGACTTCCCCTTAAGTAATTTATCCCACCAAACAGAATTTTCTTTGTATGCGAATGCTCTTCCTGGTAAGAATACTCTGTCAATAAATCCTTTTAATTTGGCTGGTAGTCCGCCCCACCATACGGGGTGGATCCATATAATGTGGTCTGCCCAAATAATCTTTCCCCAAGCTTCTTGCAAATCAGGTTCAAGTTCTATTCTTTTTGTATAGCCAAATTCTAAATTTAGGTTGAAATTCAAATCTGAAATTTCAATTTCTTGTAAATAATCGGTCGATTGAATTGCGCCTTTCTTATATGCATTTGCAATAGAGGAGTTGAAGCTGTTTTTATTTGGATGCCCATTGATAATAAGTATCTTTTTCATGTTTAGCAATATTAATGTAAACCAAAAATAAATAATTTAAAAGAATAGGGGCTAGGACATTTGTCTATTTACAAACCTCTTTTTTTAATCTACTGAGGTGTCTAGGTGTAATTCCTAACAATGAAGCTAATTGGTGTTGTGGAATTACTTGAATGTATTCAGGATGTTTTTGTAGAAGTTGATTGTATCTTTCCTTTGCTGTATCCTTTTGAAAGGATACGATTTTTTTTGTCAGTTCTATATAATGCATTTCTGCAATGATTCGCCCTACTTTTTGCCAAACAGTACCTTGCTTATATAAAAAATCTAAATCATGTTTTTTTAACAAAACAATTTCACTGTCACTTACCGCTTGAATATTTTCTTCTGTTTGTGATTCAGTTATAAAGCTGGCGTATGCTGAAATCATTTCATTGTCAAATGCTAAACAGCTAGTAATTTCATTGCCAGCGGAATTAGTATAAAATAGTCTTAATGCACCTTTCTTGATGAGGAAAATTTCTTTTGAAATTGAACCCTCTTTTATCAAGTATCCTCCTTTTTTAACAAAACGAATTGAACACAAGTTCTCCACTTGGTTTAATTCCTCTTCGTTTAAAATGTTTAGTGATTTAAAAAAAATCTTCATTGCTATAAACTATTTTAATATAAGCTATTATCTGAATTGCAAAGGTGAAAATAGAAACAATAGCCATTAAACTAATAATTAAGAATGCAATCGCTTTGGGTTTTGTTTCTGCGCTATTAATAGTGATGAGTTCAATAAGTTTGAATAGTGTTTTTGACGTTCTCCAAGCAAAAATGAAAAATAAAAAAAGAGGAATAACAATCGCAATGATAACAAGGGGGATATTGTTTAGTGAATAATTATAGCCAACAATTAAACTTATTACTCCTGTTGATCCTCCGGATAGCAAAGCTGTCTTAGCTGTCTTGCCAATGAAAATGAGAGAAACGAGACCACAGCTTATTAAGAATAAGCCATAGAAGATTAGTATACTATTCATAGTTATTTAGTTTAGTTTTGTTGCGAGTTTTCCAATTGTCAATCCTTGAATTAAAATAGAAAAGCATACAATGACATAGGTAATCGTCACCCAAATATCCCGGTGATTTTCTAGTTGTATAGATAGTGCCAATGCAATGGATATTCCTCCACGTAGTCCTCCCCAAGTTAAAATAACAAGTGTTTTTTGATTTACTTCTTCCTTTAAACGAATCAACATTGAAGGGATGAATACGGAAATGTATCGAATTATGAGAATGAAAAAAATGAGAATAAAAGAAATAAATACAACTAAGTTGCTCGTTTCAACAAGCAATAATTCCAAGCCAATCAACACAAATAAAACGGCATTTAGTATATCATCTAACAATTCCCAAAATTTATCTACGTATTGAGCTGTCAAATCAGACATGCCATATTCTTTACTTCTATTCCCTGTTATAAGTCCTGCGGCTACCATTGCTAAAGGGCCAGAAACATGGGTGTAATGCGCGAGGGTATACCCACCCATTACAATAGCTAACGTTATGAGTACTTCAACTTTATAATTATCAATACTAGAGATGAGTTTGTATCCAAAATATCCAATGGTTATACCAAGTACAATACCGCCAATAGCTTCTTGTCCAAATAACAATACTATATCACCAATACTTAATTCTATAGATGGTTTAGCAAGTTGAAGTATGGTTATAAAAATAACAACGGCTACACCATCATTGAATAGTGATTCTCCAGCAATTTTGGTTTCTAACGATTTTGGAATCCCTGCACTTTTTAAAATGCTTAATACTGCAATAGGATCTGTCGGAGAAATTAATGCCCCAAACAAAAAAGCATGAATGAGTGCAACTTGTATTCCAAATACATTTAATATATAGTACGTTATTAATCCAATAAGAATCGTACTTATAATGACACTAATTGTTGAGAATAATAAAATAGCTAATTTTTCATTTTTTAAATCTTTGTATTTAATATGGATTGCACCAGCAAAGAGCATGAAGCTAAGCATTACTTCTAATAACAACTCACTAAAATCTAAACCTTTTAAAATACCAATGATGGCAATTTTAAAGTTTGGAACAAAATTACTGGTTAAAATAATGGCTACCGAAAATAATAGGGATACCAACATGAGTCCAATCGCATTTGGTAATTTTAAGAATTTAAAATTAATATATGCGAAGAGTGCAGACAATACGATTAGAATCGAAAATAGATGAAACAGTTCCATTATATATATAGAAAGAGAATGATACGTAAACGAGATCCTATTACATAATCAAACGTACACCACCTAATTCAGAAACTCTATAGGGGAATTTATTTCCTGGCGCACCGATAAACATAAAGTTTTTTGGAATACTCCATTTCTTAGACAATTCATCGATGATATCTGGTCCAAATACTCCAGGTATTTCAATGAAGTCAATATCTATTTCTGGATATGCTCTATCTAATACTTCCAAATCCTTGCGCAGTAATTCATTCGAATGATTTTCTGATTTAATATTTACAATCTTTAATTTTTTTGTCGTTTCATTTGACTGCACATATTGCATCACCAAGTTTAGTACAGCAACATTGTCACCTTTTGTAAAGAAAACGAATTCTTGTGCATTGATTTTAGTGTGCAATTTTTGCAAATATTTATTGCTTTTGATGACAATCTTTTGAAAGGGTTTAGATATATATTCAAGAAGTTCAATACACATTTTTACTATAAATGCTCTGTTAAGCATAATGGCAATAAATAAAAGCGTTGGTATTAAATAATTTAAAAAAGTATAAAAATAATCCAAGTGTAAAATTATATTCCCAATAAATGCAACTATAATTAGTGCAATTGCAATTAGGACAATCAATCCATTTGCTCTTTCTGGCCGAGGCAATCTACTTCTTTTGAATTTCAACAATAAATTACCAAAGCCAAACAAAGCCATTACTGCTAAGAAAGAAAACGTATAAACACCAGCTAGAGCAGCAACGTGTCCTTTAGTAACAACAAGCACAGAGACACATAAAATAAAGAAGGCAATGACAATTCTGTAATTTGAACCTCTTTTATTTTTCTTTAAAAAATAATTAGGGAGAATGCGATCCAATGTGATGCGTTCTAGTAAGCCTGAAACGCCAACAAAAGAAGTCAAAACCGCACCACATAAAACAAGAACTGCATCTATTGAAACTAAATATGCCAGCCATTTACCTCCTGTTGTGTGTCCTAGGAATGCCAATAATGATTCTTGATGTTCACCTACAAGAGCTAATGGAATGACACAAATAAGTATGAGTGCAATTACTGGATTGAAGAAACTTACAACGGCCCACATATTCCGTAATGTTTTAGGGAAAACGCCATGCTCTTGTTCTTCTACAAAATTGGCGGAACTCTCAAATCCGGATATGCCGAGCATGGCTGTGGCAAACCCTAAAAACAAAGCTGTCGTAAAATTGCCTGATTGAATAGGGAGACTCCAATTTAAATGAAATATTTCTAAGCCATGCATCATTATAAACCATGCTGAAGTAACCACGAGTATAGATAATGTAGATAAATGAATGATGAAGATTATCACAGCAACGATTGCAGATTCGCCTATGCCAAGGATTGCTAAGCCTGTAAAACATAACAAGACAACAGTGGTAGAATAATCTACTGGTAGCGCTTTATAAATACTAGCTAAATAATGCATTGCTTCTGATGCAGAAATAACTGCAGTAGCCATGTAAGACAATATAGTAAGAGCTGCAGCTAAAGAAGCCAATCTTTTGGTAGATGTATTTAATAGTACATTGTATGCTCCACCATTTAAGGGAATTGCACCAACAACTTCACCGTAGATTTTTCTAAATAGAAACAATACCAATCCAACAATTAACAAGGATATCCATGCAAATTGGCCCGCATACATAATTGTTAGTGCTGAAACGTACAAGCAAGAAGAGCTAATATCGTTTCCACAGATTGCAGTTGATTGTAATTCATTTAATTTTTTTGTGAACGATATTCTTCATTAGTTATTTTCTTCAGGATTTGGTTTGGTAATATTGATATTGAAATTTGGAGCTTTATAATCTTTTGGCAAATAACTTGCAGGTATGGTTGTGCTGTTTCCATCTCTAGCAGCTCTGTAATGGGGAGAAAGTATTTCTATTCCGCGCTCAAAGCATACATCCTGTATGTTTTGGTGTAAATCTGAATAAATTATTTGTTGTACGTTTGAATCATGGGTGTAGGCATTTATTTGATACGCAACATAAAAATCCTCTAAACCTGTCTGCAATACAAAAGGGGTTGGTTCCTGTAAAATAAGCTTAGTTTTTAAGGCTGCATCAATTAGTGCTTGATGCATATCTCTCCAAGGTACATCATAACCAATAGTAACAGTCGTATGAATTATTAACCCATGGGTGGGCGCATCACTACTATAATTTACTGTATGATTATTCATGATTGTAGAATTGGGTATAGAAATGATTTCATTTTTAATTGTACGTAGTCGGGTTA
The DNA here is from genome assembly GCF_937863595.1 of uncultured Cytophaga sp. GTDB lineage: Bacteria > Bacteroidota > Bacteroidia > Cytophagales > Cytophagaceae > Cytophaga. The sequence continues at coordinate 23,635 of NZ_CALMGQ010000181.1, read as the reverse complement.
CTAACAGTGATTTTTCAATCACATCGCCAACAACTTCTCCAATCTTTACTCGATCTCCAATTTTAAATAATCGCATGTAAGTGAGTACTAGTCCAGCGACAACATTTGATAAAGAACCAGCCGAACCAAACGTAAATAAGAAACCAAGAAATACGGAAACACCTCTAAATACGGGAGAATCGCTTCCAGGTAAATACGGAAATATCACCACGATTAAGAATGCTACAAGCAACACCCGAACGATCTGATACGTAGGGTTTGCCCAGTCCGGAAAGAAACCAGGTATACTGAGTTTTCCAGAAGCTATTTCTAATCTTAAATAATTTATCCCTTTTAATACATATCTAAAAACAGTTATGATAACGATTATAGTAATAAGATTGGGAAGATAATGCCATAGACCTAAAGCTATTTTTTTTATGGGCGTTAAAATGTATCCAAATAATTCACCAGCGAAATCTTTTGTCCAAGGGAAAATGCCAAATAATATAGGAAGGGCAATATAAATACTTATTAATATTAAGATCCATTTAATAAATGTATTGATAGTTAGCAATCCATTTACTTGGCTTTTGGAATCAAGTAATACATAGTTTTTAATTTTGAAGCCCGATAAAAGTGTATTTTCATAACTTATTATTTTCTTAGCCGACCAAGTGAACAATCTTTTTAAATAATGAATTAAAAGAGCGAATAGTAGAATTACTAAAAGCGCTAACCCTACTTCTTTTAAAAGATTTAGGATGCTTGTTTGTTTTTTATAATCTAAAAGGGTATTTGTAATGAGTACTTTATATGTGTTTGCAAGTTCAATGGGTGTTGTATTATTCCATATCGCATCATTATCTGTTATGCTCATGATAATAACCTCATCGTGCATGATATCAATACTAGATTCAAAAGGTATAAGGAAGATAGAATCTTTATTTGGTATGAATCCTGCCTCAAGCTGTTTGATTCTTTCTGATATAGTTGATGCGCGCATTTCGGCTGAAAAACTTCCTGATTTTGTATACACATTAAATAATGTATCATTGAAAAAACCAAAAACAGGATATTTTTTTGCTGTATTTCGTAACGAATCTATTCGATTTATCTTTTCTTTTAAACGTTGCGTATCTTTTTCTTTAAGTTCTGCTAGTTGTTTTTGCAGTTCTTCTTTTTTTAAATTATCGGTAGTTTGTAAAGAGTTTAATTGATTTTCAAGTTTTTCTTTTTTTATGGAATCTTCAATTCTATTTATTTCAATCAGTTTTATTTTTTTATTGAATGCATTCAACAACGAAGTATTTAGCGAATCGTTTTTTAATGCGATGCTATCTGTTTGAGCAAATGAAAAGAGGGATAAAAATTGGATTAATAAAATGGGCAGAAAACGAATTATTGTCGACATTGATTTATTTGTTAAATAGCGCATTAATAGGTATTAAGTGGCTTAGAATTAAGTAATTCATTTATAAAGCTACATAATTTTTATAATGTACGAGTATAAATTACCAGAAATATTGTTTTTAGCATAAGTATGTAAGTGATTTATCTGTTGGGATTATTACAAGAAAATAATTTATTGTTGCATCAATCCATTTTTTTACTGCAAGCGTAGTATTTAAATAAGCACACTATTATAATAATTTATTTAAATTGTTATAATATCATACAGCCCTTTATTTACAGTCGATGTGTAGATATGTATGCAGTATTAATATTTTAATACGTTATTTATTTCGACAACTATAAATAACGTATTAAATATTTTTAATTTTTATAAGCCATTATTTTTTTGTATATTATAATTATTGATTTTTTTAAATATTATTTTATCACTAAAAAATACGTTATGAAAGCCCCTCACAAATACGACATGGGTGTCGTAGGAAACTGTTCATTTATAGCATATGTAAATAAAAACACAAATATCGATTGGATGTGTTTGCCTAGGTTCGATTCTGATTTTATGTTTGGAGCATTACTCGACAAAGAAAAAGGTGGAGAATTTTCCATTAAGCCGGCTGATATGGATAGTGCATGTTTTGAACAAAATTATTTAGAGAATACAAATATTTTAGTGACGACTTGTATTACACCAACCGGTACATATAGAGTTACTGATTTTGCCCCACGTTTTCAACAATACAATCGACATTTTATGCCACTTATGTTGGTTCGTAAAATTGAAGTGGTAGAGGGGAAGCCTCGTGTTAAGGTTCGATGTAAGCCAGGCAGTATGAGAGGTAACAATGAAATTGCAACTTCTTACGGAAGTAATCACATTCGATTTTTGCATTTAGATGCCGATGTACGTTTAAGTACCAATATTCCTATAACCTATGTAATTGAAGAAAAGGAATTTTCTTTGACAGAAACGAAGTATATGTTCTTTACCTATGGCCCACCCTTGGAAGCAGCCATTGATTATACAGCGGAAGAGTTTTTACAAAAAACGCGTCAATATTGGAATAATTGGGTGAAAGCAACCTATATCGCAAGTTTTTATCAAGAGCATATCATTCGTTCTGCCTTAGCATTAAAATTACATCAATATGAAGATACAGGGGGCATTATAGCATCAGGCACTATGAGTTTACCTGAGAGTGATGGTTCTACACGTAATTGGGATTATCGATATTGTTGGATGCGTGACACCTATTATACACTTCAAGCATTTAATAACATTGGTCACTTTGAAGAATCTGAAAAGTATTTTCATTACATCGAAAATATTGTTCAAAATGAGGTGGATCGAATACAGCCTCTTTACGGTATTGATTGTTCAAAGACAGTTACAGAGATTGAATTGGATTTAGAAGGGTACCTAGGAAACAAACCTGTACGCGTTGGAAATGATGCCTACACACATATTCAAAACGATGTGTACGGGCAGATTTTAGCAAGCATAACACCATTGTTTACGGATAGTCGATTGATTCATGCCAATAAATTATCAACAGATATTGTTTATAAATTATTGGCTTTTATAGATAAGACAATGGATGAAAAGGATGCGGGCTTATGGGAGTTCAGACATTTGAAGCAGCATCATTGTTATACGTTTTTATTTCATTGGGTTGGGGCAAAATCAGCTTTGAAAATCGGAGAATTATATAGTGATACAACATTGATTGAAAAATCGAAGGCAACAATTATTAAGGCTGCTGAAATGATTGAAAAATGTTATGATCCCGAACGTAAGGTTTATACACAGGCGGTAGGTTCAAAATATTTAGATGCTAGTTGCATACAATTAATTAGTATGCATTATTTAGATCCTGCTTCGGAGCGCGCTCGATTGCACTTGAAAGCAATCGAAGAAGATTTAATGGTGAAAGATGGGTTACTTTTTCGTTACAAACACGAAGACGATTTTGGTAAGCCAGAAGTAACCTTTCTGGTTTGTGCTTTTTGGTATGTGGATGCACTAGCATCTGTTGGTAGAGTTGCAGATGCTGTTAAAGCATTTGAGTCTTTAATTAAGTATACAAATCATTTGGGTTTATTGAGTGAAGATGTTGGTTTGGATGGTAGTCAATGGGGCAATTTTCCTCAAACATACAGCCATGTTGGTTTAATGAATTCTGCTTACAGAATAGCAAAAAAATTAGATAAACCAGCTTACGTTTAATTTAAGTAACAGAAAGATGAATGAAGAAAAGAGATTAATTATAGTCGCATATAGAATACCTTTTAAAGCTACGTTTGATGAAGAGGGGAATCGCACTTTACAACAAAATTCAGGCGGTTTAGTTTCTGCAATATTATCTCTGGCAGAGAAAGAGGACGCATTAAATTCAAATAAAAAAATTCATTGGTTTGGTTATTCAACCCCTGATATATTGCAAGAAGGAGAGGCGCAAGTAGAGAATGATAATTTCATTGTACATCCAATTCTTTTGGACGATGCTATGAACGAGTCGTACTATGAAGGGTTTTGCAATAGTACCATTTGGCCTATCTCTCATTATTACCCATATCTAACAACGTTTAAAGAAGAAGATTACGATGCCTATGTACTTGCTAATAAAATATTCGCAGATAAAATAAATGCATTTATTCGTCCGGGGGATGTTGTTTGGGTGCAGGATTATCAGCTTATGTTGTTGCCTGCAATGATACGAGAAGCTCATCCAGAAGCATCTATTGGATATTTTCATCATATACCATTTCCTACTTTCGAAATATTTAGATTATTGCCGCGCTTGTGGCAAGCAGAATTGCTAAAGGGATTGGTTGGTGCAGATTTGATCGGGTTTCATACAAATGATTACAGTCAATATTTTTTAAGAAGTGTACAACGGATTTTGGGATACGATACATCAGTACGTGATATAAGTGTTCAGAATAGGATGGTTCGTGTTGATACATTTCCTATAAGTATTGATTATGAAAAATTCAGAAGTTTGTACGATAATGTAGATGTTATTGAAAAACGAAATGAATTCTTAAAAGATTTGCATGCAGAAAAAAATATATTTTCGGTTGATCGATTAGATTATTCTAAGGGATTAATTCATCGATTGAATGGCTTTGAATATTTTTTAGATGAACATCCAGAATGGCATGGAAGAGTAGTTTTTACAATGATTGTAGTGCCTTCACGTGAAACTATATTAAAGTATGCAGAGATGAAGAACGAGCTAGAAGAAGCTGTTGGAAGGATAAATGGAAAGTATGGTACACTTGGCTGGCGTCCTGTTGTATACTTATATCGATCTTTAAGTTTTGATGAATTAGGCGCTTTGTATACACTTGCAGATGTAGCATTGATTACACCTATTAGAGATGGAATGAATTTGGTAGCAAAAGAATTTGTAGCTACGCGTACAGATAAAAAAGGGGTGTTAATATTGAGTGAAATGGCTGGAGCTTCACTTGAATTAAGTGGTGCAATTTTAATTAACCCTACAGACCAAAGGACTCTTTCAGCTGCTATTATTCAAGCTCTCACAATGGACGAACAAGAGCAAGCACAGCGTATGCAAATGATGCAAGATCGCATTCGTATGTATGATATATTTAAATGGACGGAAGATTATATGGATCAATTAGACATTATAAAAACGAAACAATTGAAAGTAGAACAAAAAATAATTAATAAAAATGTGTTAGATAATTTTAAACAATTGTTTAACGAATCTAACAGAAGGTTATTCTTACTAGATTACGATGGGACCTTGTCGCCGATAATTGCAGACCCATCAAAATCAAAACCGAGTGTAGGTATTGTAGATTTACTTAAAAAATTGAGTAGTGATTTTAATGTAAATGTTGCTATTATCAGTGGAAGAGATAAACAGTTTTTGAATTATATTTTCGACCCCAATACAATTTTATCTGCTGAACATGGCGCATTTTTGCGGATCCCTGGCCAAGAGTGGGAATTGCAGTATGAGTATGATGATCAATGGAAAAAAAGTGTATTGCCAATTTTTCAAAAATTCACAGATCGCTGTGCAGGTTCTTTCATTGAAAACAAATCTACTTCTTTAGCATGGCATTATAGAAACACCGAAAAAGAATATGCTCACATACGATCCAGAGAATTTATAGAAGAGTTAGAAAATAAAATAGGTGCTAAGTCTAACTTAACAATCATTGATGGAGATAAAGTTGTAGAGATGAAACCTTCAGATGCGGACAAAGGTATTGCCGCTAAGAAAATTTGTGATTTGTATCAACCTGATTTTATTTTATCGATAGGCGATGACCGAACAGATGAAGATATGTTTAAGGCGCTTCCTGATAATGCACTAACAATTAAAGTAGGCGTTAAAAATAGTTACGCTAAATTTTCAATTAAGACACAAGAGGAGGTAATGACTATTTTACAGATGTTCTTGTAATAGTTAAGATTGTATCCTCTTTAAGAATAGAGGATACAATCTTTTAGTTTATTAAAATGATTTATTAGATAACACGTATAGTCCCTAAAAAACGTTTTCGCTTTTCCCTAGGCGCTAAAATCACACAATTTATGAGCATTGTTTTATAAGGTTTTTTATAATAAAAGCAGTTTTAATAGACTGAAAGATATCAATAGTGTTCAAATTTCAAGGTATACCCAAATTTTTATATTATTTTTACCAAGATTGAATACATCAATTCTTATAATAGCAATAATAGCATCAATACCCGATGAAGTTTTTCAAAGAAGATCATTTTATTATAATTAAATCTTTAGTAACTAAGGATTTAAAATTGAAATATAAAAATTCTATTTTAGGGTATTTTTGGTCATTACTACACCCTGTGATTTATATTGCTATTTTTTATGTTGTCTTTAGCAACGCATTCCCTTCGGTTGAAAATTATGCCTTATACATCATTTCTGGCATTTTATTTTGGACGTTCTTTAGTACGGGTACAAGTCAAATGACAAGCTCAATTGTAAGTGGAGCTAGTATTTTGAAATCCATTTATATTCCGGGTTATTTTTTTACATTATCCTTATTAATAAGTGCTTTAATTAATTTTCTACTTTCATTAATCCCATTTATATTTTTGATGTTTTTTTTAGGCGCAAAATTTCAATTTAGTTTAATCTGTGTCTTACCAATAATACTATTGTTTTCAATTTTTACATACGGTTTTGGTCTCATGCTAGCTTCTTTAAATGTTTTTTATAGAGATGTAAATATGATTTGGTTATCATTTAGTCCTGCTATTTTTTATGCAACACCTGTAGCATATGTTATAGATATTGTACCAGAAAAATGGCTTTTTCTATATAAACTCAATCCATTGGTTCAATTTTTAGAGGCAGTACATCATGTTATATATAATGGTTTGTGGTTGACTTGGACGGAATTAGCGATACTTTCGGCTTGGGCATTGGTTTCGATATTTGTAGGTAGTAGTATATATAAAAAGTTAGAAAAAGGCTTTGTTTCTAATCTATAATATGAATAAAAAGGAAAATATAATTGAGTGTAAAGATCTAAATGTGTCTTTTTATATACAAGGCCACGGAATGGGTTCCTTTAAAGAGTTTTTATTGTCCTTGGGAACAAAAAAACCTTTTGTACGCAAACAAGTATTGTTTGATATAAATCTGCAAATTAAACGTGGAGAATGTTTTGGTATTCTAGGTAGAAATGGCTCAGGTAAAAGTACATTTCTTAGGATGCTTTCGGGTATTATTAAACCCGATTCAGGATCATTAACGGTAGATGGTTCAGTTGCTCCTTTATTGGCATTGGGAGTAGGATTAGAGCAAGAACTAAGTGGTTATGAAAATATAAAATTATGTAGTTCGTTGATGCGAATCCCTGCAGAAAGGATTAAAAACACAATAGACGCCATAAGAGAATTTAGTGAATTAACGCATGAGCAATTAGACATGCAAGTAAAACGCTACTCTTCAGGAATGATTAGTAGGTTGGGATTTTCAATTGCCGTTTCATATGATCCTGAAATTTTCATTATAGATGAAGCATTATCAGTTGGCGATTTATTCTTTAGAGAAAAATGTTATAAAAGAATTAATGAAATTATTGAAACGGGTGCAACCATACTCTTTGTTTCTCAAGACCCTAAGGAGTTGCAAAAGATTTGTAAAAGAGGAATGATTTTAGACCAGGGTAGAATCAAGCATATAGGTGATATTGGTACAATTCAAGATTATTATAAATAAATTAAATTGGATTAATATTTTTATCTGGTGTGAATTAGATTTTTAATTTCTTGATGGGTTGATCAACAAGTTGTATACTGATAAAACTTATAACATTTGTTAAGATGAAACCCCAAAACATAAATTCAATTGATCTGAATTCTTTAAAATAAGGCATTAAAATAAGGCCCAAGGTAGAGTGGAGTAAATAAACTGGATAAGATAAATCTCCTAATATTAGATCCATTTTATTAGCTTTTTCTTTGTAAAGAGAAATTACCACCCAAGCGGAAAGTGCCAACGATATATATATGCCGATTCCCCATGGATATTGTGGCAATTTAAACCAAATGAGCCCATTTAACATCCACGTTATTAAGCTTAAATTTTTATTTGAAAATCTCCCAAAAAAACTTTTATAATGATAGAGAATGGCTCCACCTGCAAAAGCTATTGAACAAGGTCCTAAAGTGGCATATCTCAAACCGAATGTATCTACCTTTTCTGAATAGGAGATAAACAATAAATATATATTCCATACTAAACCAACAAAGAAGCCTAGCCAGGCAATTCTTTTATCAATTGCCAAGAGGATAATTATAAAATAATAAAAGACCTCAATTCTTAAGGCATTAGCAACGGGAACTGGATTCTCCAAAAAATAAGTGGGCAGTAATACTATATTTGAAACCCAATTTACAAGGGTATCCGGAAAGCCAAATTCATGGTTTAATTGTTTGAAATCATATTGTAACGTATTTAAATATAGCATCGTTCCGGAACCCAGTATCATTGCAATCCAATACATGGGATAAATACGGAGTGCACGATTATAAAAATATTTTTTTATGCCTGTAGTAGAAAACGTGTACTTTTCATTTAATACGAGGGTCATTAAAAAACCAGAAAGTAAAAAAAATCCCCACACAGCATATGCGGCAAAACCTTGAGGCATTCCTGCCCAAAGATGGGAGGTAAGAACAAATATTGCAAGCACATATCTAAAACTTCCTAAAGACATTCTATTAAATGTTTTATTTTATTTTGGATGGACTCAGATGTGTATGGGTGAATTACATTTTCTCCACCTTTTCTTAACGTATTCCAAAGTGCTTTGTCTTGATATAATCGTATAATATGAGTAGCAAATTCAATTTCTGAATCGCCTACAAGCACATTTTTTTCATGTGCCATATTCATACCTTCTACTCCAATGCTTGTTGATACAATAGGTAAACCATATTCAAGACTCTGTCCAATTTTCCCTTTCATTCCAGCACCATAACGAAGAGGAGCAACAAAAACTTTATTTGAATTGAAATAAGAAGATACATCATCAATAAATCCAGGAATTATAATTTTATCAGATTGATATTTTAATACTTCAATTTTTGGGTTGCTTCCCAATAATGTAAGGGTAAGGTTTGGTATTTCGTTCCACACCAATGGCATTATTTCTTCTACCAACCAGATAACCGCATCGACGTTTGGTGTATGCGTATAGCTACCTATAAATAATAATCCTGAACGATTGCTGAATTCATCATCAGAATTAGCGGACACATACTTTATTGAATGAATGTTAGGAATAACTTCAACGTTATCAATACCCAAATCTTTTAAAATATTTTTGTCGACAGGTGTAATTGCAAGGGTTACATCGGCAATGGATGCGGATGTGATTTCCATATTCTTAATTGCCTCCCAATTATTTTTTTTATTTGAAAAAAGTTCGCTCTCTCTCTTCAATCTTAGGAAATGTAAATCTATTGTGTCGTAAATAAATTTTATTTTTTTATTTTTAGTTAATTTCGGGAAGTACTTTTCAAAGAGTTCAGGTCTACAAATCCATGCAACATCAATAAAAGGTGTGAGTTCAGATAGTTGATTGTTAAAATTCTGATAGTAGTACTTTTGCCTATATAATACCTGTACACCCATCTCTTGTAATTCATTTGTGTATGGTTGCTCTGCATTTTCATTGTCAGGAATAAAAGAAATTTTATAGCCTAATGATTTTAAAATTTTAATAATTTGAAACAATCTATTTGATCCAGATTCTCTGTTGTAACAAGGAACGTACGAGTCTATTATTAAAATATGTTTGGGATTATATTTTTGGATTGATTTAAGAACATTTTCTGGGGTATTTGTAAAATAGAATTCATTTAATATCGATTTCCATTTATCTAAAAATGCCTCTTTATTAATTAGCTGGTGTTTTTTTACGCCTGAATTTAAATCTTTTCCGGAAGTAATTCCTTCAAAATGTATGATTTTTGAATTAGGACAATAAACAACTTTCTTGCCGAGCGTATGTCTGATGCGCATACATAAATCTGTGTCCTCATAATATGCGGGTACAAATAGTGTATCGAATCCATTTAATACATTAAAGTCTTCCTTACTTAGCAGTATACTAGCTCCCGATATGTAATCAACTTGGCGGCAGTAATTGTATTTCGGGGAAAATCTATTTCCATTTCTTCCAAAATTCCAACCTTCACCATTGCTCCAAATAATATTTCCTGCTTCTTGTAATGCTCCATTAGGGTAAATTAGCATGGAACCGACTAAGCCTATTGAATGATCGCTTTCTATTTTGTCAACCAATGTTTCTAACCAATTAGGTTGTATAAATGTATCATTATTTAAAAAGCAAAGATAATTTCCCACTGCAACAGAAGCTCCTTTATTACAAGATAAAACAAAGCCTAAGTTTTTTTCATTTGTTATAATTGTTATTCCTGAAAATCTTTCATATAAAACATCTACACTATTATCGGTTGATTGATCGTTTATAATAATAATTTCAAAAGAGTACTTTTTACTTATGTTTTTATGTAAACCAATCAAGCAATCAATTGTGTAGTTTATTTGATTGTATATAGGAATTATTATTGAGACTGTAGGTGTTTTATGATTTATAAACGTATACTTTTTTTTATTTAGGAGCGGCAAAGATAAACCGACAACATTTCCAGCTGAGCTTTTAACGTTGTTTTGTTTGAATAATGAAAATACTTTTCCTTTAATGCGAATAGGGATATTTAAAATGTCTTTAGAAAAAATATACAAAAAGATTAAGCCTATATTTAATTCACCTTTATGGTTTGAAAACTTTGAATGAAATTTATTTTTTATCCTATTTAGTAGCGAAATAGCCCTGCGCATTTTTATAATTTTTTAAGAGATGGTTTAGTGCGCATTTTCGAATAGATACGCTAAATTTTATGGAATGTGTTTTATATTGAAATGAATATTTTAAAGGAATTTAGTTATGATGTATAATAGAAGTGCTCTTTTTAAGGATATTATTACTTCAACTATTACTAAAAAATTTTTTTAAAAATGACCTTATTTTCCACCATTTGCTATTTGTTATCCAATTTAAATCTTCTTTTAAATACGTATTTTCCTTTGTTAATCTTTCATTTACATTATTTAATGGTTCGATTATATCTGTAATTATTTTTGTAATAATATCTTCAGAAGGTTGATCTATATTGCTTTTGTTCAAATAGGATGATGCCCTCCACCATTGAATCAAAGACTCTTTATTTAAATTAGATGGTGAATATAATTTAAATGGACTTATAGAAGAATGCGTTTGGAGTAATTTGTATAGATCTATACTAGTAGGGAATGCGTATTCGCAATAAAATTGTTGAATACTAGTTGATTCATTTTTGAATTTCTCCTTTTCAAATAGTGTGTCAGCAATTTCGATTAATTCAAAATTGAATTTAGAATTAATTAACTCAATAACAGTATTGCATTTTTGCATTACCGTTTCAATATCAACGAGTAGTGAATTTTCAATATTATTTTTATAAAAGTCCAGCACAATTTTATTATAAAACTCCCAATTATTAATAGTTGATAAAGGAGATTTTAATAATTCATTGTCCGTACTTCTTCTAAATAAGGAATCAACAACCTCCCATGGATTTCTATAAACAAACAAATAGTAGGCATTTGGAATTATTTTTTTATAAATATCTAGGAATAGAGTTGTTCGAGGTTCTTTCCATCCCCACTGAGAAGTAGTATTTGATTGGATAATTTTTAGTAAGTCTGTCTGTTCTTGATCATTTAAATGTTCAATTTTATTTTGAGACCAACCATCGGGATTTTGATTTTTAGTTAAAAGAACGTTTTTGTGAAACGTAAGAAAATCTTCATTTTCGAAATGGCCTAATTCATTTCCAACGCCTGTGCCAAGTAAGTCACTTCCAATATTTAGGCCAGCCTTTTGAAGTAAAGAGGCTGTAAAAGAAGTTCCAGAACGATGCATTCCAACAATAATTAAACACTTAGAAAAATTATTTTCTACTTGGTCTTTCATAATGCACTATTGTTTCATTTATATTCATAAAAGAATTTGGAAAGTGTGATTTTAATTCTTTTTCCCATTTCGTTTTAAATTTTAATGCATTTATACGTTGAAATTTACGCATTCCAGTATTGAAGTTTGTACCAGAAGTTACTCCTTCGAAATGAACCACAATTGAAGCAGGCTGATAAACAACTTTTTTATTCAACTTGTATTTTACACTAAAACATAAGTCGGTATCCTCATAATAGCCAGGAGTGTATATTTCGTCAAAGCCATTTAGAATGTTGAAATCGGATTTGGAAATCAGCAAACATGCGCCAGAACAATAATCTACTTCTCTTAAATAGTTGTATTTTTTCTTTTTAATGGACCCTCTTCTTCCATAATGAAATGTCTGTCCATCTTGCCAAACAATACCTCCAGCTTCTTGTAGATCTCCATCGCCAAAAATTAGTTTGGAGCCTACTATTCCAACCCTGTTGTCATTTTCTATTAGTTCAAGCATTGGCTTTAACCAACCTTCTTGAACGATAGTATCATTATTTAAGAAACAAATATATTTGCCTTTGGAAATTGCGGCACCTTTGTTACAAGATAATACAAAACCCAAGTTTTTTTCATTAGAAACTATATTAAGGTTGGGTATATTACTGTAATAAGCCAGTGTGTTATCTGTTGAGCAATCATTTATAATAATTATTTCAAATTTAATGTCCGTGCTTGTATGCTCTATAATTGCTCGTATACAATTATACGTGTAACCAAAATTATTATATACGGCAACGATAATGGATACAAGTGGTTCATCAACCTTTATTATTGAAAGTGGGGGTAGTGGTTTGTTTGTATCATAGCTTATTGGAAATAATTTTATACCTAAATGTTGAATATTTGGGTCGATAAGTCTTTTTAGAAAAGTTAAATTAAAACCAAATAAAATTGAAAATGCTTGAAGTATATATTTCAAGAAAAGTCGGAAACCAATTTGTGAAAAACAAAAACGTAAAAAAAACCAAAAAGAAAATGCACCTTTTTTATTTCTACCGTAAGCGGTAAAAACAGAACGTGTTTTTAGAGTTATTAACCTTAAATTATTTTTAGTATTTCGTAACATGTTTCAGAACAGGAATTACAAATTAAGAATTTTTGTACACTGTAAAATGTTATTTGAATAACATGTCAAATTCGTATGCATAGCTGATTGTTCTATATGTCTATATGATGACATTATTGCATCATTAAATAACTATAAAGGTAATGTAAATTAATAAGAAAAGAATATACTTAAAGTAAAATGATTTAAAGTCAGTTAGGAGTCAAATTGATTTGATTTTTGGATATTATAATATTAGGGTGTTTATTTATATTTGGGTATTTTTGTATTGTGTTAGTAACCAGTTGTTTGTTGTATGTTTAAATTGCAAGTTGCTATTTAAAGCATTGTCTCCCTATTTGGGTAGTGCGAGTCACTTTAATGTTATATAAATAACATTAAAGTGACTTTTTGGCTTAGACACTAATTTTTATGTTATTTTATCCAAAACATATAACAAATTCAAATAATTGTGTAAGTAAAGTCTATTCAAATTTGCGAAATTAGATATGTAGTATTAAATCAACCATTATCTTATTAACAATATGAGCATCTTTCAAAACCTTTCAGAATACGAAAAAAAATTATTGCTAGATTATCCTATTTATATATCCTTGTTAGCTGCTAACAAAGATGGGGAGTTGGATGAAGTTGAAAAAAAAGCAGCTATAGAATTGTATAAAACTAAAATCAACGTTTCAAATCCTCTTCTAGAAGATTATTATTCGTTAGAAGAAGATGAATTTGAATATAGATTATTAGAAATGGATGCCAAATTACCTAAGGAAAGAACAATTAGAGATACAGTAATAAAAAAAGAGTTAGAGTATTTATCCAATGTGCTTTTAAAATTAGATGAGAAGTACTCGGAAGCACTAATCGTTAGTATGCAGACGTTTAAAGAGCATGTTTCCAAGGCACATAGAAACACTTTGCTTAGCTTTATATTTCCAATGCCTATTTCAGGATTATCCGATTAACGTATCACGTATAACAGAATAGTAGTATGAGTGATGAAAAAAAAATGAGTCAGAAAGAGTCGGATTTAAAAAGAAAACTGAAAGGAAAAGATTCAGAAAAAGAATTTGAAAAGAACGATAGAAATCCAAAACAATACGAAGAACAAGCCGAACAAAATCTTAGAATGAATCCTCAACCTTTGAAAAAATAGAGCAAGAAAAATTATATTTTGCTAAAGAATAAATTTAGTATTTAAATACTGCAACTATGAATAAAAATAACATGGTCAATATAAAAACATTTAATAATATAGCAGAAGCAACTATTATTAAGAATGTCCTTTCACTTCAAGGAATAGAATCATTTGTCGAAAATGAGAACATAATGGGATTAAATCCATCAGCAGGGGTTCAATTGAAGGTATTGGAGACCGATGAAATAGTTGCTAGAGAGCTTTTGTCTAAAGTTTAGATGAAATATATTTTAGCAATTTGTTAACTCAATTAATGGGAAAATTGTACGGGTTGGCGCAAAGTTTTGAGTGATTTCAATTGCTTTAAATTCAGTAATTTGAACGTCATTTAAATTACTCACAATTTCATTCTCTTCTATTGTATTGAACGTATCAGTAATGAATTCAAAGTATGGATGTTCTGTTTTTGATTCTAGTAATGCGTGTTGTAGGGGGATAGTTATTGTATTGCTTTTTAACGAATAATTATAACCATATCTATTTACTTTATCTTCTGCACTACAACTATCAAGGTGTGCTGAAGATAAATAATGCATGTCGTAATTAATAAATGAATAACTTTTCATAATTGCTATTATGATTTTTGAATTGCATGTATGAATATTGGAATGTTCAACATGAAGGATTAATCTCAAAAATATCAATCTGCCATCATCCAGTGTTTTGAAATTGTACGTTACGCAATAGTATGACTTCAGCATTTCTCTCTTCTAATTTTATGTATAAAGATACTGAAAATAGTTAAAAATTTTTTCAGTAAAATCATTCTGTTTGTGCTTCATAAAATAACAGATTTTGTACCACTATGTATAGATTTTACATGTGTTTTAGTATTCGTTATATGATTGCCACAATAATTTGAAAATCTATAATAGTACTCTTAAATTCAGATATTAAAGAAACCTAAAACATACAGCTATGAAAAGTAACACCAAGGTAAATGTATCCAATGCTGAACGTATCGCATCGGTTTTGGCAGGATCTTATTTTATGTACCGAACTTTTAAACGTAATCCGAAAAATTTAGCTGCAATGGCTTCTGCAGGATTGCTTTTATACAGAGGTATTTCAGGTCACTGTCCTGCGTATGAAGCTACAGGAAAGAATACATTAGTAGACTCAACCCCCAATATTGATATTGAAACATCTGTAATAGTTAATAGACCTGTTGATACGGTATATTCTTTCTGGAGAAGATTAGAAAACCTCCCTTTGTTTATGACGCATTTAAAAAGTGTTGATCAAAAAGGAAATGGAAAGTCAGATTGGGAAGCTTACATACCTGGTGGCTTTGGCACCATTCATTGGGAAGCAATCGTTACGAGTGAAATACCAAGTGAACTGATTGCATGGGAATCGCTCGATGATAGCACTATTCAAAATGGTGGTTATGTAACCTTTCATGATTTAGGCGTTTTAGGAACATGTATAAATGTCAAAATTCATTATCGAGCACCTTTAGGAATGGCTGGAGAAAAAGTGGCTTCATTGTTCAATTCTACATTCGAAAAAATGATACGAAGAGATATTGTGAATTTTAAACAGTATGTAGAAAACGGAGTTTTACCTCTTGAGAAACAATACAGAAATGCAATAACTCAAGATGTATAATCAGTTTTACAAAATCTATATTTCATAAAAAAATTAGATTTATAAAATAATTATTCATGAAAAATAAAACAATTGTATTGTCTCTTATTGCAGCATCTGCCGCTTTAATTGCCTTTGGATCCTTTACAAATAAGAATATTGTTGTAGACGCTGTAAAGCCATTTGACAAGAAGAAGTATTTGGGAAAATGGTTTGAAATTGCTCGACTCGATTATGTTTGGGAAAAGAACCTAGATAATGTTACTGCTACATATTCTCTAAGAGAAGACGGGAAGATTAAAGTTGATAATAAAGGGTATAATTTCAAAAAAGGAAAATGGCAAGAAAGTATCGGGAAGGCTAGGACTGTAAGTGATACGACTGAAGGTAAGTTAGAAGTTTCATTTTTCGGACCTTTTTATGCTGCATATAATGTGGTAGAGTTAAGTCATGATTATACCTATGCTTTAGTGGTTGGGAAGGATACAGACTATCTATGGATCTTGTCTAGAGAGAAAACAATACCAGAGGATGTTAAAACATCTTTTTTGACTAAAGCAGTATCATTGGGTTACAATATTGAAAACCTTATTTGGGTTAAACACGATAAAGACTAGTTTCTAGGGATACTACTACTACTACTACTACTACTACCATAAAAAACGCTCATTAAAAATAGATTTTAATGAGCGGTTTTTCATTTGTACATTATTAATGTATTCTTCTCAAATGATAAAGAACGAATATATATTATTTTTCAACACAGAGCGAAACCTTTAAATGTATTGCTTGTGATTAGTTGTAATGGTTATTTTTCTTCTTCGTAATTCATAATACCGAATAACTTTGTAAATGCACATACGTATTTTAATAGATGTATAATTACGTTCAATATTGTTTAATTTTAAATGTTGGTTTTGTATGAGAAAGAAAGTACTCATTATTTTTATCTTTAGTATTCTAATTTCGTTAGAAAAAATCCACGCACAATGCGCTACAGATGTTTTTGGTATTGCTCAATTTTATCCATCTGCAACAGGTACGCGTGAATGGAATTCAGTCCACTGGAATAATGGAATTGATCGTACCATAAAATATCAATCGGATGCATCGGATCCTACTGATTGGACAGAAGATCATAGTGGTGGAACAAATGGCTTTCATATTGATGGTGCAGGAGTGATGAATATGTCTGGGTCTAGCCCTCGATTTCATATCAATTCAACACGTACATCAAAAGTTTCTGCACAACTATTTTTGAATACAGAATTTACTGCATACTACCGCAGAATTGGACCTACTGGAAAAGATTTTGGAGGTATGATTGTGGGTGCACGTAGTGGTCCGCTAGGTCATGCATCTGGAGGTGGAGATAATTGTGATGCCACTACTTACTACTCTCGTTTTAGATTGGATGGTACGTGGGATTTTGAAAAAGAATTAAAACACCCAACGAGCGATTATTGGTCGGGTTCTGGATTTCACAAACAAGACCCTTTGTGGAATGGCAATACGCTGCCAGAGAATAAATGGATTGGAATGAAGTATATTGTTACAAATATTGAAAACAATACAAAGGTGAAATTGGAAGTATATATTGATTCTACGTCCAATGGTAACCCAACAAATGGGGGCAATTGGGTAAAAGTAGGTGAAGTGATTGATGCAGGAAATTGGTCAGCTGCTTCATCCGCCATAACAGGATGTAGCTATACAGATCAAAAGACAATTATTTTAGTTGGTCATGGAACTTTTTTGTTACGCACCGATAGTGATATTGCTGGAGATGGAGCAGAGTATAAAATGGTGAGCATTCGAGAGATTGACCCTACAGTAGCATCTAGTTTTCCTTGTACAACCACGACGACTACAGCAGTGTATAATAAAGCATCCTTGCGTGCTATTGTTAAGTCATTTCCTAATCCGTCAAAGGATCAAATGACTATCGAATCGCAAGGAGATTTTACCTACTCTATTTCTACTATATCTGGTGCATTAATGGAGACAGGTATTGCAACGAATAGCTGCATGGTTGGTTCAAGTTTGCAAAAAGGCATGTATATTATTTCTGTGCAAACAGATAAGGGTATAGAGCAAATTAAATTCATGAAGGAATAATTATTTCTTCATGAATTTAATTTTAGTGCGTTTAGGGCACGTACTATTAAATTTTAGGATCGAAATTCTTTTAATCAATTTTTTGTTTCAATTAAACTGTTCTATTGAATTCGGATGGTCTGAAGTTAGTAAGATTATAGAAGGTTGCGCTAAATGAGGATAGGCTTTGGTAGCCGATTGAATAAGCGATTTCACTCAACGATTTATTTGTCATCAACATCAACTCAAACGCACGAATGATGCGCAATAACTTTAAGTATTGCAAAAACGACATATTTAATGTGGATTGAAATAAACGAGATAAGGATCGTTCACTAAATCCAAATTGCTTGCTGATACTTTGTAGGGAATGTTCTTCTGAAATATTTTTATCAATATAATCTAAGATTGGTTTCATACGTTCGTTTTCCGTAAACGGCAATGCAATAGGTACTTTTTTTGTACTAATCTCGGGTAATAAATCTTTGAGTGCCGATAGAAATGAAAACCTTTTATCTGTATTTTTTATATGACCATCCCAACCTTCTGTATGTTTAATCATTTCATTGAGCAAATTATTGATAGGATAAATACCTACTTGTGAATAGAAGGGATGTTTATCATCATCATACGTATAAAAAAATAACGAACGTAATACAGTACCCGAATGCCCAATGCGCAGCACGTGCATTAATTGTTGTGGTACCCAAAAATAATGTTTTGCTGGAATGACATAATACTTGTCTTCAATTTGAATGTATGCCAGCCCACCTTCCACATAAGATAATTGACCTTTTAAATGATTGTGGTATGGAATAAATTTTTCAGAACGTTCGTGCATGACATAAACAGAGTCTGGCAATTCATTTATTTCAGGTAAAGACGCGATTAAACTCATTTTTATTAAATTTATTAAATTTACTTTGGCTGGTTTAGTCAAATATCAGTCTATTTAGAATAAAGTAAAAGCATTTAATAAAGAATAATTTTACTACATCAAATAATATAAATTGATGACGCGTTATTTTATCAAAGGAATTCTTATTTCCTTTATCGGATTAAATTCTTTATTCACTTATTCTCAGCAAGTTGATTCTATTAATGTAGGCGGATTGATTCCCTTACGGATGGATGATGTATGGGAACGAGCACTTATTTATAGTAAAAAAATACAATTAAGTGCTTATGAAACAGATATTAGCGAAGTAGAAATACGAGAGGCTCAGTTTGAAAGACTTCCTGAGTGGAATTTTAAAGGAAACATAGAGCATGCTTCTAATATGGCCATGTATGAACATGGTTTGCTTGAAAAACCTACCCAACACGAAATTATCCATGTATTGTATCGAGTTGGTACAGATGCCTATTTAAATTTGTACGATGGTAATAAAGTAAATTTAACGATCGATAAAAGTAAAATTTTGCATGAGATTGCAAAAGAACAAAAAGATTTAACAACCTCTGAAATTAAACTGCAGGCTTCTACTTATTATTTGAGTTTGCAACGCAGTTTGATATACAAAGAGTTGATGATAAAAGATATTGCGAATCAAGAAAAGCAATTAAGAGAAATACAAGAATTATTAAAAAATGGAGTTGTATTAAAAAGCGATGAATTGCGTGTGCAATTAAAATTATCGAATCAAAAAATGTTATTGGTAACTATTGATAATGATATTGCTATTGCCACACAAAAATTAAATATTATCATTGGCTATCCCGACACACTGCGCACAAATCCAGTTGAATCGTTGAATCCAGGAATGCTTCAATTGAAAACGTATGATCAATACATAGAAGAAGCTATGGAGCATGCATACAATTATAACATTTCAGAGAAATCGGTTGAATTGAAAAAAGTGCAATTGAAATATGTACGAGCAAAAGTGCGACCAAAAGTTGGCTTGTACGGAGATTATTATTTAGCAAACCCACAAATCTTTCTTTTTCCATATTCTCCAAGTAATTATACCTTAGGTATTTTTGGACTTCGTGCGTCTATGCCGTTATCAGAGCTTTATATGAATAGGCCTAAAAGTAAAATAGCATTAATGCATTACGAGAAGGAAGAATTGGAACACCATCATACAGAAGATGAAATACGAAAAAAAGTGTACGAAAGCTTTTTGCGATTTAAAGAAGCACTCATACGCATTGAAGTAACTAAAGTGAATGTAGAGCAAGCAGCAGAAAATGCACGCATCGTTGATAATAATTATTTTAATCAGACTTCATTGATTACAGATTTATTGGATGCAAATATTCAATTGATTCAATCGCAATTTGACTACGAGTCTGCCAAAATTCAGGCACAATTAACGTACTATCACTTACAACACATAATAGGAATTCTGTAAAATGAAAACAATACAAACATACACCACTACTGATAGACGTATAACCATAATAACAGCTTGGGTTGCAGGTATTATTTTACTTGTTTTAACGGTATGGGGAATTATTTCACTATGGCATATTTATAAAAATGAATTTACAAATGATGCTCAAGTTCAAGAATACATTAACCCTGTAATATCACGTGCTGGCGGCTTTATTGTTGCAATGAAGTTTGAAGAAAATCAGCGCGTAAAAAAAGGAGATACGTTATTACTTATTGATAATCGTGAATATGTGATTCAACAAGAACAAACGGAAGCTGCCTTGATGAATGCTAAAGCACAATTATTGGTATTGGGAAGCAGAATAACGACACTTAAAAAAAGTGCACAAGTTAATAAATCTCAAATTGAAGTAACCAAGGCAGAATTGTGGAAACAAGATTTGGAGTTTGAACGGTATAAGAAATTAGTTAAGGTTGAATCTGCCACACAACAACAATTAGAAAACGTGGAAGCATCTTTTAATATTTCGAAAGCACGATATCAATCTGCTCAAGATAATTACGACGCTTCTTTATCTGCTGTGGACGATGCGAAAGCTCAAGAGGCAGTTTTAAGAGCGGAAGTAAAGCGTTTAGATGCCTTGTTAGATAGGCACAAATTAGATGTGACGTATACGGCCGTAACGGCTTCGTATGACGGCATCATGGGTAGAAGAGTAATTGAGATCGGACAAATGATCGATGCGGGCGAAATATTAGCCTATATCGTAAATGAAGAAACCGATAAATGGGTTGTAGCGAATTACAAAGAAACTCAAATTGAACATATGAAATTAGGTGACACCGCTCATTTTACAGCGGATGCCTATTCCAATAAAGTATTCTCAGGTGTAATCATTTCATTTTCTCCAGCTACAGGTTCTAGTTTCTCCTTATTACCACCCGATAACTCAACGGGTAACTACGTCAAAATTGTACAACGTATTCCGGTGCGAATACGTGTAACGGGAACAAAGGAAGAAATTGATTTATTGAAAGCTGGGATGAATGTAAATGTTAGTATCGCAAAAAATCAATAATTGTTTATGAGCAAAAGACGATTATTATTTAAGCGATGGGTACCGGAATGGTTGATAAAAATAATTTTATTTATTGTTTTACTACCTAGCTTGGTATTGTTTTTTCTTCCTTTAGCAAATGTAAATGCTGCCGCAGGTAATCTTGGGATAGAAACGTATGATGTGTATTTTTGCGTTGTTCTTTTTTATGCGGGGTATACAAGTTTCTTTTCTCTAGAAAGAAGATTTTATAGTTTTCTAGCAGCCAAAGAATATTTTATAATAATAACATTGATTCAAATTGCAACCTCATATGTCTGTTATCAAACACAAGAAGTAGCTATTTTATTTATTTGTCGATTTATGCAAGGAATGGCTTTTACCATGACTGTGAATTTATCCTTATCTTTAATATTTAATAGACTACATTCCAATAGAGCACGTACAATCGGATATTCCATTTTTTTTGGTATGCTTATTTGTATGATTCCCTTTAATAATTTCGCTACCGCAGAACTTATTGATTCCTTTGATTTTAATTTGTTGTATAAGTGGGCGATGTTTTCATATGCTCCGAGTCTGTTAATTTTGTCTGTAAGTATGAATAACAATAGGCTTACAGATAAATTTCATTTGGAAGATTTGGATTGGGCTAGTTTTGTATTGTATGCAACTGCTCTAGTGTTAATAGGTTATATATGTGTGTATGGGCAAGAATATTATTGGCTTGAAGATCCACGTATTTATCTCTCTGTAATAGCCATTTTCTTTATTGGTTTGGTTTTTGTTTTGAGACAGAAAAACATGTTGACTCCTTATTTTAATTTATCAGTTTTTAAATCGCCAAACTTTGTAATTGGTCTTGTCATTATTCTTGTATTTTATTTGTGTCGTTTTACGTTAGGAATTGCTACAACCTATTTTCAAACTGTTCTTAAATTAGATCCCATTCACGTTGGATATTTAACATTGTTTAATATTGCTGGAATTGTTGTTGGTGTCGTATTGTCTTGTGCATACGTACTTCAAGATAGGCCTATTCGTATATTGTGGATATTTGGATTTTTATTTCTTTTGGTGTATCATTCTTGGATGTTTTTTCTATTTAATAGTCAAGCCAATGAGAATCATTTTTATATCCCTTTGGCATTACATGGAATGGGAGTTGGTTTGTTAATGTCGCCAACAATCATATATGTAATAGTTTCTGTAAAAGAAGAAGTGAGCCCAACTGCAGCAGGAGTCTGTTTACTGTTTCGATGTTTGGGCTTCTATTTGAGTATTGCACTCATTAACTACTTTGATTTGTTTTCTAAAAGCAAACACTACAATACGTTTCAACAACAACTCACTTCTTTTAACCCGGTTGTGAAGCAGGTTATTGCCAAACAAGCCAATGCGGTTATACATCATGGTGCATCATCATTACAAGCAGCAAAACTACCTAATCGATTTATTGTAAAAGCAATTCAATCGCAAAGTCATATACGTTTTGCAATGGATTATTATGAGATGATTAGCTGGATGATTGTGTTTACCATTTTATTAGTTGCAGTATTCCCTTATTTGAATCAAACCTTTGTTAAATTAAAGAAAAATATACCAGCGCCGTTCTAAGTAATTCAATAGTAGCGTACAAAAATATTTTATGGTTACTATTTTATTAATCCTGTCGGGAGCAACTGTTTTTTTATTTTCTCTGAAAAATATTTTTTTTAGATAAAAGAAGGATGTTCATGAAGTAGAGATGCACGATCAATTTAAAGTATTGATTACCTTGTTGCATGCAAAAAAAGAGTATTTGAAAATTAGTTCACATTGCAGCAATCAAAAGCTTAAGATGCACTTGACACATGCAGGTGGAACAACCATTTTTATTTTAATTCAAGCCTTTGGTTTGCTATCCATTGAGTGGGAAGAAGAACATCTAAAACAAAGAAGACATACACGTGACTGGTATTATTCTGAAAATGCGAATCAAGAAAAAATTTTCCATCAAATAAATAATGAAGTAGAATCGTATGTGTACACAGATTCTAATTTGCCAGAGAATTATTATCATGAATATGGAAAAAACACCATTGTATTATCTGAATCTAAGAACATAGACGTAGGTGATATTTTTACCATTGCCTTACTGTATACGAAACAATTAAATGCATTTCAAAAGCTTTCAGAGGAAGGAGTATTTGAAGTTTTAACATTTAATTGTGTATACATACTACAAATTACAAAGGAGTTTAGGGGTCACATCCATTTTCTGGGGAGCAACTGGTTTAGGCGAATAATTTAGACAAT